>JANPBE010000306.1:0-9116 GCA_031430295.1 Phyllobacterium sp. | reverse complement strand
GCCGCGCTTTTTGGCAGCGCCCGTAGCAAACATCAGAAGCGTATCGCTAGTGGATGTATCGCTATCCACCGTTACTGAATTAAATGTAGGTCCAACAGCGGCCGACAGCATGGCTTGCAAGGCAGCGGGAGCAATCGCTGCATCCGTCACGATAAATGACAGCATGGTGGCCATATCCGGTGCAATCATGCCAGCACCTTTGGCGATGCCATTGATCGTGACACTCACGCCATCAATCTTGGCTTTGACCGTGGCCACCTTTGGATACGTGTCCGTCGTCATAATTGCCTTGGCCGCTTCCAACCAAAAGTCCTGACGCGCCGAAGCCACCATACCGTCCAGCAAACCAGCAAATTTCGTCGCATCCAGCGGCTCACCAATCACGCCCGTTGAAGCAAGAAACACTTCGGTTGGCTTACAACCGGCAGCCTTCGCCGCCGATTGCGCTGTCATTTCAGTCGATTCAACGCCTTTTTTGCCGGTAAAGGCATTGGCATTGCCGGAATTAACCACCACTGCCCGCGCCTTGCCACCCTTTAGATTGGTGCGGCACAGATCAACAGGAGCAGAGGGGCAAAGCGAGCGCGTGAACACACCAGCGACAGATGCTGGCTCGTCAAACACCATCATCAAGACATCGGTACGGTTCTTATACTTAATCCCCGCCATTGATGTTTCCATCCGCACGCCCTCAATCGCTGGCATTTTCGGATAGGATTTTGGTGCAAGTGGTGACATGCTGCTCGACATTACTATCGCTCCGCTTATTGTTTCGGCGCGTCGGCAGCAGTGGCTGCGGATGCGGCTTCAGCATCGGCCATCGCCTTCTTCACAGCCGGGTCAACATAATCAACTTTCAGCTCGTCGCGGAATTTCTTGACCATCTCAACATAGCGCTCGCGCACCAAAATCTCACGCACTTGCGGCTTTACATCATCAAATGCCGGTGGCTGCTTCACACGCTTGTCTTCAACCTTCAACACATGAAAGCCAAATTGAGTTTGAACCGGCTCCTTGGAATAGCCGCCAACTGGCATTGCTTCAGCGGCAGTTTCAAACTCAGGCACCATCTGGCCTTTGCCAAAATAGCCCAAATCGCCGCCCTGCGCTGCGGAACCATCTGACGAGTGTTTGATCGCCAAATCTTCAAACTTCGCGCCGCCGTCCAGTTCTTTAATGATCGCAACCGCCTCTTCCTTGGTCTTCACCAAAATGTGACGGGCACGAATTTCATTTTGCGGCGGCGTTGCAGCAACCTCTTTGTCGTAGCGGGCGCGCAAATCAGCGTCGGTAATTTTACCCACAACTTCAGCATTGAAATAGGCATCGTGCAAAGTTCGGTCTGTGAGAAATGCGATGCGCTTTTTGAAATCATCGGTTTCGTCAATCTTCGCGGCCTTGGCCTTGGCCACCACAGCCTTCACATCGACGAGAGCCGCAATTGCCGCCAAACGGCGCTGTTCTTCCGGCAACTTGGCATATTGTTGGTCAAGACCTGCCATTCCTAATTTCACTTCGTCTTCGGTGATTGGCAAGCCCCCAACAGTGGCAACCACACCAGCTTCCTGAGCCATGAGCGGGAGTGTCGAAACCGTGCAGAGCAGGGCCGCCGCCGCAAGCGCGGCCTTCAAGGACGTGAATTTCATAAGGTAGCTCCTAGCTGCGCCGCATCGATTTCCGGCAAAATAATTCGATATACAAGGTCAATAGCCAAGATTTAGGCCAAACCAAGGAATCAGGTAAGGGCTACAGCGTTGACATCATAGGGTACCCCTCTTATCTGTCCTCCGGCTCGGCGTCCAGAAGATGTGATTGCGCGAGTGAGTGTTTATTGGCCGCACCATATGATGTGGCAGAATTATAAAAATTAGTTGGAAAGGGCCTTAAATGGTCAGCCTCGGCGGAATTGCTCGCAAACTGTTTGGATCATCTAATGATCGCAGAGTGAAAAAACTGACACTCAAGGTCAAGGATATCAATGTTCTTGAGCCAGAAATGGCAGCACTCACCGATGAGCAGCTGCGCGGTAAGACACAAGAATTCCGCGCCGAACTCGCTGCCGGCAAAGATATTGATGATCTGTTAGCGCCCGCCTTTGCGGTTGTTCGTGAGGCTGCCAAGCGTTCGCTCGGGCTGCGCCCTTTTGATGTGCAGATGATTGGCGGCATGGTGCTTCATCAAGGCGATATTGCTGAAATGCGTACTGGCGAGGGCAAGACACTCGTTGGAACGTTGCCCGTCTATCTAAACGCCCTCTCCGGACTTGGCGTTCATGTTGTGACGGTCAACGATTATCTGGCCACACGCGACAGCGACTGGATGGGAAAACTCTATAAATTCCTCGGCCTTTCGGTCGGCGTGATTGTACATGGCTTGGATGATGACCAGCGTCGCGCCGCCTACGCTTGTGACGTAACCTATGCCACCAACAATGAGTTGGGTTTTGACTATCTGCGCGACAATATGAAGTTTGAGCGCGCTCAGATGGTTCAACGCGGCCATAACTATGCAATCGTCGATGAGGTGGATTCCATTCTGGTTGATGAGGCACGCACGCCGCTGATTATTTCTGGTCCCTTGGACGATCGCTCCGATCTCTACATGGCAATCGACCGTTTCGTGCCGCAACTCGACGATAAAGACTTCGACATTGACGAAAAACAGCGCACTGTAACCTTCACCGAAGACGGCACAGAGAAAATAGAAAACCTGCTCAAAGCGGCAGGTATGCTGAAAGGTGACGGTCTCTACGATGTGGAGAACGTGGCGATTGTTCATCACATCAACAATGCCTTGAAGGCCTACAAGCTGTTCCAGTGCGACAAAGACTATATCGTGCGCAATGATGAAATCGTCATTATCGACGAGTTTACAGGGCGCATGATGCCGGGTCGCCGCTATTCGGAAGGCCTGCATCAAGCGCTTGAAGCCAAGGAGAAAGTGAGCATCCAGCCCGAAAACCAGACGCTTGCCTCTATTACATTCCAAAATTACTTCCGTATGTATGAAAAGCTGGCTGGCATGACCGGAACGGCCTCCACAGAGGCGGAGGAATTCGGCAACATCTACGGCCTTGAAGTGATCGAGATACCAACCAATGTGGACGTCAAGCGCATTGACGACCACGATGAGGTTTATCGCACAGCCGACGAAAAGTTCCGTGCCATTGTAATCGAGGTAGTGGCTGCAGCCGCCAAGAACCAGCCAATTTTGGTTGGGACGACATCGATTGAAAAGTCGGAGCAATTGTCAGCGCTAATTTCCGATAAAGCCTATCTGACAACAATCGCAAACGGTTTGAAAGCCAAACTTGAAACAATCAAGGAAGGCAAGGAGCTCGACTATCGCGCAGCGTTAGAGCGCTCCATTGCGGGGCTAGAATTGGCCGTAAAGTCTGGTGGTGTGAAGCATCAGGTGCTCAACGCCCGTCAGCACGAGCGCGAAGCACAGATCGTTTCGCAAGCTGGCGTGCCAGGTGCCGTAACCATTGCCACCAATATGGCCGGTCGCGGCACGGACATTCAGCTCGGCGGCAATGCCGATATGCGTGTTGCCCATGAGTTGGCCGATATGCCGGAAGGCACAGAGCGTGCTGCTAAAGAAATCGCTATTCGCGCAGACGTTCAACGCCTGAAAGAACAAGCGCTTGCCGCAGGCGGTCTGTTCGTATTGGCCAGTGAGCGCCACGAAAGCCGCCGTATTGATAACCAGTTGCGAGGCCGTTCCGGTCGTCAAGGCGACCCTGGCCGTTCAAAATTCTATCTATCACTACAAGATGACTTGATGCGCATTTTCGGTTCCGATCGGATGGACTCCATGCTGCAAAAGCTGGGTCTGAAAGAAGATGAAGCCATCGTCCATCCATGGATCAACAAAGCGCTCGAAAAGGCGCAGATGAAAGTGGAAGCGCGCAACTTCGATACTCGTAAGAATTTGCTTAAATATGACGATGTTCAAAACGATCAGCGCAAGGTGATATTTGAGCAGCGCAAGGAAATGATGGATGGCAAAAATCTCGACGAGACCATCATGGAAATGCGCCATGATACAGTTGATAATTTGGTCAACACCAATATTCCTGAAACGGCCTATGCCGAACAGTGGAATTCTGCGGCGCTTGCCGAAGGCGTGCGCGAAAAGCTAAATCTAAATTTGCCTGTGGAAGAGTGGGCGAAAGAAGAGGGCATCGCGGAAGATGAAATCCGTGAGCGTTTGACACAAGCCGCTGATGCCGCTGCCGCTGAAAAAGCCGCGCGTTTCGGCCCTGATGTTTTAGCCTATGTGCAAAAATCTGTTGTGCTTCAAACACTTGACCGCCTCTGGCGCGAGCAGTTAGTCAACCTTGACCATTTGCGATCCGTTGTGGGTTTCCGTGGCTATGCCCAGCGCGACCCGCTCAATGAGTATAAGGGCGAGGCGTTTGAGCTATTCCAAACCATGCTGACCAACCTGCGCGAAGAAGTGACCTCGCAGCTTGGCCGCGTTGAAATCGTAGAGCAAGCCGCAGAAGCGCCTGCGCAACAGCTTCCCGAAATGCACGGCGAGCACATTGACGGAACAACCGGCCAAGATGATTTCAACGAACCATCTGCATTCGGTGATGAGTTCGTCGATCCGGCAAACCGCAATCCTGATGACGTGACAACGTGGGGCCGTGTGGCCCGCAACGAAGCGTGCCCGTGTGGTTCGGGTAAAAAGTTCAAACATTGCCATGGCGCGTTTGCGTAAAATTCAGTCTCATATCTGAGATAAAAATCGGGATGGGCAACCATCCCGATTTTTTTGTGTTGATAGTTCGTATTGGGTTCTCGAAAAGGTTGAGCGACGACGAGCAACAAACGCCTTGACGTTTTTCGAAATCAGTATTGATTGATCATAGTTTGCCCCCTGAAAGCTGTTACCTATGAAATCCTTTGTCTTATCTGCCCTATTTTTTATTGCATCCACATGCTTCGTGAGCCCCGCATCCGCACAGACTTGCAGCCCTATCGTTGGCGCTGAAGATTATCCGGGACTGCCGGTTTATGATGGAGCGTGCTTGATTGGCGGCAACGCAGGTGAATTTGCAAAATATCCACTGACAATAGGCCCGATTGGCTCTGGTAGCGGCGGCGCATCGCTGGCAAAAAGCGAAAGCCTTGAAGGCACGCTAACTCGCTTGCTTTACGTGGCACCAGAGGGAACAAGCGCCACTGACCTGATGAGAAATTATGCACAGGGCTTGCAAGCATCGGGCTTTGTAAGCCTGTTTTCGTGTGAAGGTGCGGAATGTGGAAGTAAAAATGCATTGCTTGGCAAAAAAGTAATTTATCCAACCAATCGCCGTCTTAAAAATATCAAGGGCATATCAGACCTCGCCTTCGGTGGGTTCCTGGATGAACATTATCTTGCCGTTCGCTCAAAAGACGGGGCAACCTCGATTGCGGTATATGTCGCCTTCAATGACAGATCACCCTATCCTGCACTATCGCAGCACGCGATTGTCCATCTAGATATCCTCACCACCGCAGCGCTGGAAGCCAAGATGGTCAGCGCCAAGCAGATGAAGGAAGGCATTGGTGCCGAAGGCCATATCGCGGTTGATAATGTTTATTTTGAATTTGGCACGGCGAACCTTACGCCGGAGGCTGAACCCGCGCTGACGCAGATGGCACTGTTGCTTACCGATAATCCTGAACTCAAAGTTTATATCGTCGGACATACCGATAATGTCGGCAAGCAAGAAGATAATTTAGGCCTCTCAAAGGCTCGCGCTGATGCCGTTGTTGCGACGCTGCTGAAACGTGATGGCATCACAAAAGAGCGCGTTATTGCCGCAGGCGTTGGCGCACTGGCTCCTGTTGCCAGCAACGGAACAGACGCCGGACGGCAGGCAAACCGGCGTGTGGAATTGGTGGAGCGATGAACAGTGGTTTTCGTTAACCAACCTGCCACCCAATATTAGCAATTTTATGGATACACACTGTTTCTAAACGCTTTCTCGTTAGTCATACCCCAATACCAATCGGGGAATGACATGCGGATTTCCGCAAGCAGTGCAGCGACCAAATTCTTGCCGGGCAGATATGCCGCAAGAGCGCTGCCTTTTACCCAAAAATTCGACGAAATTCTCAGCGCCAAAGACGATAATTCCATCGCCCGGCGCATGTCACTCATTGCCTTCGTCATCCGACTGGTGAGCGCCGCCATTGCATTTTTATCGCAAATTTTGCTGGCGCGTTGGATGGGTGACTTCGAATACGGCATCTTCGTCGTTGTCTGGACTGCAGCAATTATCGCGGGAAACCTTTCTTGCTTTGGCTTTGCGACTTCAATCATTCGCTTTGTACCGCAATATTTGGCATCAGGCAGCGATAATGAATTGCGCGGCATCTTGTTTACAGGCCGCATTTTTACGATGCTTGCAGCCACACTGGTTGCAATGTGCGGCATCGCGTTCACACTGTATTTTGCTGATAAAATCGAGAGCTACTACGTTGCACCGTTCGTGCTGGGGGCCTTGATGCTGCCGATGATTGCACTGGGCGATACGCTTGAAGGCACGGCCCGCGCTAACGCTTGGCCTGTCAAGGCGCTG
Organism: Phyllobacterium sp.; assembly: GCA_031430295.1. GTDB lineage: Bacteria > Pseudomonadota > Alphaproteobacteria > Rhizobiales > Rhizobiaceae > JANMEX01. The sequence goes on along the minus strand of JANPBE010000306.1, from coordinate 2,539 downwards.
TCACCGACATATATCGTGCGGCCAATTCTCATTCTCGTCATGATGGTCATAGCGCTGATGGCTGGGTTTCCGGCAGATGCAAAAACAGCGATAATCGCAGCCGTCATTGCGACCTATGCGACCACCATTGTTCAACTTTTGGCAATCACAGCCAGCGTCGAAAAGCTCGTTCCCAACGGCCCCAAGCAAGTGAATTTTGGCGAGTGGATGGGCGTATCCTTCCCGATATTTCTTGTCGAAGGCTTTTTGTTTTTGCTGACCAATGCAGATGTATTGGTGGTCGGACACTATCTCGATCCGGATCGCGTCGCTGTCTATTTTGCCACCGCAAAAACTTTGGCCCTTGTGCACTTCGTCTATTTCGCCGTGAAGGCAGGTGTTAGTCAGCGCTATGCACAACTCATCCACACTGGCACAAAGGCGGAGTTGGCAGAGTTCGTTCTAAGCTCTGCCCGGTGGACCTTCTGGCCATCGCTGTTCATGGGCCTTGTGGTGCTTGTGCTGGGCAAACCACTGCTATCGCTGTTCGGTCAGTCGTTTACGCAGGGCTATCCAATGTTGTTTGTCATGGTCATTGGTGTTGTGATGCGTGCTTCAGTCGGTCCATCCGAAAGCCTGCTCAACATGTCCGGCTATCAGCGCATATGCGCATGGATTTACGGCATCACATTGTTTGGCAGCATTGGTTTGTGTTCCGTCCTCATTCCCGCATTCGGTCTGTGGGGCGCCGCCGCCTCTTTCTCAGCAGGCATGGTGTTTGAGGCACTGGCACTAGGCGTTATAGTTTATCAAAAACTCGGCATACAGCCATCCGTATTTGCCGATTTTATTCCAAATTTGCATTCGAGGAAGTCATAATGGCCGCCGTACCGGTGTTTGAAGAGCAAACAGGTGGCGCAGCCGCAGCCATGATGGCTGGTCTTGCGGGTCTCGAACTCAATGAGCCTGCACTTGCCCAGTTTGAAGGCATGGCGGACCTCAAGGGCCTTGTGCAGACAAGCCGCTCGCGCCGCCTATCGGTTTATCCAGCCAGCGCCGGGTTCGAGATGGCAGAGGAGTTGGAATATCTAAGCTGGCGTGCCGTTGAGCCGAATATATTTTTCAATCCCCGCTTTCTAGCGCCCGCCATGCCGCGCCTTGAAGATCGCGAAATCCGTTTCATCACCGTGCGTGATGAGAATGATGACATGAGCCGCTTGCGTTTCTTGATGCCATTTTCTGTGGAACGCTCAGGCTTGGGCCTCGGCCCGCAGGTGTTGCGTGCATGGTCATCACCCTTTGCACCATTAGGAACGCCGCTCCTTGACCGCGATGATCCAGTCGGTGTGCTCGAAGATGTCTTAGATATCCTTGGCCGCAAACATTTGAAGTTGCCGGATGTACTTGTCATACCCGACATCGCCGAGGGCGGCCCAGTGGCAAACGCATTGCACACCGCAGCCATTGGCCGGAACCTGTCTATCACCGCCATTAATCAGCGCCTGCGCCCCATGTTGGCCTATGGCGAAGACCCAGATGAATATTTCAAGACGGCAATGTCTTCAGGCCATCTTCGCGGGTTCAAGAGCAAGCTGAAAAAGCTGCACTCCGAAGGAACGATCACGTTCAAAGAGGCGCGTGACCCTGTTGATGTGCGCCGCCGCACGGAAGAATTTTTAGCGCTGGAAGCACGCGGCTGGAAGGGTCGGGATCGCACTGCCATGAGCATCGACCGCTACCGCGCCGCGTTTGCGCGGGAAGCCCTATACAAGCTGGCCGAGCGGGACATGTGCCGTGTCCATACATTAGACCTAAACGGCAAAGCGATTGCCTCGCTTGTCGTTTTGCGCGAGGCAGGCACAGCCTACACATGGAAAACCGCCTACAACGAGGACTATGCCAAATATTCGCCCGGCACTTTGTTGATGATGGAAACCACCAAGCTGTTGCTCGATGATCCGAACATCATGCGCACAGATTCGCTCGCCGTGCCGGACCATCCGGTAATGTCGCGCCTCTGGAAAGAACGCCAGTCATTGGTAACGCTGGTAATCGGCCTTGCGCCAGGCTCTGACCGCGCCGTGCGCCAAGCCGCCAGCCAAATTCAGTTGCATAAGAAAACGCAGAACGTTGCACGCACCATGCGAGAAAGGTTGCGGGCACTTACCGGCAGGAGTTAGCTTTATGCTCAACTCTTACTATCAAAATGAATACCGCTGGTTATTGTTAAAACTTCTTCATTCACCCCCTAATAATCCATCCAAATCTATTGTATTATTTTGGAACAGGCAGGGGGAATATCATGGTTGATAAATTTGTAGAGACCACGACTAAATCGTGGGGCAGCCGCATTGTTGGTTCTTTTATGGGAATCATCGTCGGCATTATTTTATTCCTCGGCGCGTTTCCGCTGATTTTTTGGAACGAAGGGCACTCCGTTAATCGAATTAAAACGCTTAACGAAGGGCGCGGCGCTGTTGTCGCGCTTTCGTCTGATACAGTGGATCCGGCGAAAAACGGTGCTCTAATTCATATCTCCGGCAAGGCCACAACGACAGAC
>JANPBE010000305.1:0-9243 GCA_031430295.1 Phyllobacterium sp. | reverse complement strand
TCGTAGTCGTACAATTTACCCAAGTCCACACCCTCTTCCCCAAGATCGGTGGTGTAAACATTAAAACTCTCGGATTTCAGCATCAACTCGATGCTTTGAGCCGTTGCACTGTCATCTTCAATCAGCAGAACGCGCATCTCTTAGTCCCCTTATCCGCCGCCGCTTGTGGGAAGCCCCCTGGCCGCGAAGCATTTAATCAATACTTCACACATTGCCAAAGAATGGTTAACAAATTCTAATTCCGTTTTGCAAGTCTTGTTAGCCATTATTTAGCAACCAGCTGCAACTATTATGAATCCACTCGTTTTTTCGGCAAACCACTCTCCTCATGTTTTACATGAGAAAAATAGCACAACCGATTCAATCGACTCAATTCTAAGACCCTCGCTTGGATGCAAATCAGTCAATTATGATTTACTTCGTCTTAAGTCCTAACGGGTATGATTAACGATGCGCGTAAACGAAAGGTTACCGGGACGCTAAAAAGACGAGAAAATTTATCTTTTCTCAATAAAAGTGACCCGAATCTTTATTTTGCAGCACCAGCGGTGTGTTTCACCGCTGTTTTGAGTAAGCGTACCAGGAGTAACCAGTATGAAGTCACGCGATAGCCTTGTTCGGCTCAAACTTTTCCAAGTCACCGAAAAGCGCCGCCAGTTGCTACAGCTCGATATGATGATTGCCGAATTTGACCGCATGGCGGCAGATTTGGACGGACAGGTTGCTTTTGAAGAGCGCAAATCCGGCATCACCGACCAAGCCCATTTCGCTTATCCCACCTTTGCCAAGGCCGCCCGCCAGCGCCGCGAAAACCTTCTGGTCTCGCAGCGCGATCTAAAAGGCCAGCGCGAAGGCGCCGCCGCCACGCTTGAAGAGGCCGAAGCCGAACTCAAGAAAGCCGAAATGCTGGAAAATCGCGACGGTCGCGGCAAAGAAATCCACAGCGAACCAGCTCCCAAAGTCGCTGCCTACGGCTGACACAAAAATCCACAACGGCAGGCATTTTTTCCGTCTGCACCTCCCTGTCGGCTATTCCGACAAAGCATGGCTGTGAGCCAGCGATGTTAAGCGCGCTGGCGATGCTGGCGCTAGAGAGGCGGTAGCAGAACTTGGCTCCCTTCCTCTCCCCTACCGCAGGTGGGGGATGAGGTGGCGCGGGCGTAGCCCGTGACGGTGAGGGGGCGGTGGTGCGCCAGCAAATCACTGATATTAAAGTAAAATTTTGTGCTTAAAAACATGCGACGGCAGCCACCAAACAGCCGATAAATCACCCCGTCGCACCTCACCGTCACGGCTTCGCCGCGCCACCTCATCCCCCGCGTGCCGCAGGGGAGAGGAAAGGCAAACGGCTCACTTGCCCCGAATGGCCGCAGCCTCTCTCGCCAACTTCTCAATCGCCCCCCAGTCGCCCGCATCCAGCGCGGCCTTGGGCGCAATCCACGAACCACCAACACAAACAACATTTGGCAAAGACAAATAATCCATCGCGTTCTTCAGCGTAATCCCGCCCGTCGGGCAGAACACCGCGCCGGACAATGGCGAGGAGAATGATTTCAGCATGGCCGCGCCGCCCGCCTGCTCGGCAGGGAAAAACTTCAGCACGCTATAGCCGTGGTCAAACATATCCATCACTTCGCTCGGCGTAATCGCGCCCGGCAGCAACGGCACATCGCTATCGCCAGCCGCCTTTCGCAAATCCTTGGTGCAGCCCGGCGAGACGATAAACTTAGAGCCAGCCTTCGCAGCCTTTTCAAATTGCTTCGGGTCCAAAATCGTGCCCGCACCAACAATGCAGCCCTCAACTTCGCCCGCAACCCGCTTGATAGCCTCCAGCGCATCCTTGGTGCGCAGCGTAATCTCAATCGCCGGCAGCCCCCCCGCCACCAACGCCCGCGCCAACGGCACAGCATGAGCAATATCCTCAATCACCAACACCGGCATAACCGGCTGACCTTTGAGAACCTTAAGCAGTTTATCTGATTTTTGCATGGGAGAAACTCCAACTGAGAAACATGCCGCAACGTCTAAACTTAAGAGAAGATTTTGTCTAATAAGAAATTTCAATCGATTTAGATTGGACTGGCTTTAACCTCGCCCGCCTCGCGGGAGAGGTGGCACGGGCAAAGCCCGTGACGGAGAGGGGCTTTCAAACCAAAGCACAACGAGACCCGCCATTCGCCCGCGATAAAATCTCTTCTTTTCTAAAATCTCTCTTAGGCCCGTCATTCCGGCCAAGCGAAGCGCAGAGCCGGAATCCAGAGTCGTGAACTATGAAACTGAGGCGCACTTCCGGCGAAATCCTATTAAAATCAAACTATTAGGCCAAATATTGAGCCAACCTTCAACTATCCATCTCTGGATTCCGGCTCTGCGCTACGCTTGGCCGGAATGACGGGCAGGAAGAAGCTCACCACCCAATCCACCTGTGCACCCAACCCAACCCCGCACCATCGTCATACTCGGCCACTGGGCCGAGTATCCAGACAGCACAAAACTTCGAGAGAATGGCTCCAGACTCATGCAAACAATCGCAACTATCGGGCCGACTGAATACTCGGCCCGGTGGCCGAGAATAACAAAGTCCACAATTTTACTACATTACAACACGCACAAAATTTGCGGCAAACCGCTACAATTTTGCTGTATGAAACATATTTAAAATTGATAACAACAAAGCGGACTAACCGACTAAGGATTGGTTGATTCCTGTTTAATCAACTTTATCATATCCCGACGCCACCAAAGTGCAGCACCCGCAGCGACCCAAAAACCAATTCCCAAAATCAATAATATCGGTTGAACATAACCTATCGCAGTTTGAGCGACTTCGGGAACTTTTTCTGATAAAATCGTATCTTTAAAAATATCAAGCCAAAATGCAAGCAACGCGGATCCCGTGGAACTGAAGGCAGTAATGGCTATATTAGCCAAATTTATTTGCTTCAACTCACTTTCAGTAACAGAATAGCAGCGCATTTTTCGAGTAGAATATATCGGCTCAACTGTTGACCCACTCATTCCTTCCGCAGCCTTAACACCCACGGCCAAAGACGCATCTGGTACGGCAGTAATACGCTCTAATAGGCTTGGTTCAGGTTCTGGTTTCGATGGCATCAAGGTAGGCTGCTATTCTATGTTGATAATGCTCTTTAATATCTTCATCTTTAAGTTCAATATTTTGCATGCCCTCTTTATAAACCCGATGCCAAGGGCCGTCTTGCTCGTGAGTTTTCTGGCGTAAGTCCCACGCAGCAAAACCACGGTACGCCGCCCAAACCTTGTTCAAAACTATATTTACATCCAAGTCAGATGATTTTACTCGCGGTTCAACCATATCCCAAGTATCAAGGTCTAAATCCTGGGACCTACCTTCAATTGGCTGCTTTCCGAAGTGCTTGAATTCGTCATACAATGAACGGATTACAGGCCCATGTTTCCATGCCTGAATTGGTTCACAAAAAAGGCGCTCGTCCTTTAAAGCCAAGTACCATCCATATGCTATATAAACCAACTTAATTAGCTTAAGTTGCGTCATAGCTCGACCTTCATCCTCAGATCGATCAAGAAAATAGTTAGCAATATGCTGCGGTGTATAAACCATGAGCCTCACAATAGGTCGCCGACCATTCCTCTCATATGAACGGGTATGATTAACGAACGCTTCCAGTTCTCAATGATAAGCAGCTTTTATGTCAAAGATAGGACTTTGTTTATGGCGTTGAAAGGAAAGACATTTTTTATGTTTATTCTGAAGTAGCTTATCCAAGATGTGGCAGACTGTGCAAATTAATAATCGAAAAATCGAATCAATTCGTAGCGTGCTAGGACTCTGGTGCAGAGGAACTAAGGCTGACGTACCTTCCGTCTTTTGCTTTGCACAGAACCTTTGCACCAAATTGAAAGCACCCCTCACCACCCCATCCACCGCCGCACCCAACCCACCACCCCGCCCTTCGGCATCGCGCCTGCCAGCGCCGCCATCGTCATCACCCCCACTTTCCCATCCGCCACCAGCCCATTCGCCCGCTGAAATGCCCGAACAGCCTCTTCCGTCACCCCATTAAACACACCCGATTGCGGCACGGGAAACCCCGCCGCGCTGAGCATCACTTGCAGGCTCGCCACATCCTCGCCCGCCGCCCCAAGCGCCAGAACCGCGCCATCTGGCGCAGTCTTGGTAAGCGCATACTTATCATAGGCCTCGCGCAGTTTCCGGTCATAGCCACCTTGCCAGAAGTTCGGGCCGTTATACCCGACAGCAAATCCCGCCCAGTCCTTATTGCGCAAGGCCAAATCCAATCCGGACTTTTCAATAAACCGCGCCATCACATCCAGCTGCCCCGCCACGCCGGACCGCGCCGCTGCCGCAAGCGCAGCCACGCTTTCAAACCCCAACCAGCGCCAATGCGCCCCCATCACCTGCCCAACGCCCCATGAGCAACTTTCCAGCGCCGCCGCCTCATTGATCGCCCGCGCCCGCGCCAGCATTTGCCACCGCGCCGCTTGACTGGCGGGATTTTTGACCTCCCCCGCAACGGGCGAAGCCAGCCCCTCGCGCCTGCCCCTCACCCGTTCCAATCCGGAAAGCCGCTTGAAAAAATAATGCCCCTCAAAGCGGATCAGCGGCTCCATTTTGCCGTCCACCATTGCCTCCGTCACGCCGCCGGACTCCACCATCGCCACCGCCATAAATGCCGCCGCCTCAATCTTTAGCTTCACAGCAATTTCAGCGACTGCCTTTTCAAATTCGCTATCCATAAATTCACTCCCGTTTTTCATAGGAATGATTGTCAGGCCATTTTGGCAGGTGTGGATAAAATTTCGAAAATATTTTTTCAGAAACCTGCAAAAAATGGTCGCCGTATGCACCTCAGCCACCCCGCGCACCCATTTCGTGCACTTGGTGCATCATGTCTGGGCGCGCGGCGTATCATCTTCGTGCGGTCGCCGATCGCTTCACACTTGCGATTTTTCCAATTTTTTGATTTATGCGCCCATGGACCAAAAACTATCAAACATGCCGATTACGGTTGTGGCTCTCTATCGCTTTGCGCGGCTCGCCCGCTTCAAAGCGCTGCAACAGCCGCTGCTTGATCTGTGCAATGGCAATGCCATCAAAGGCACGTTTTTGCTCGCCCATGAGGGCATTAACGGCACTGTTGCCGGCACAAAAGACGCAATCCAAAACCTCGTTAACTATCTGAATTCATGGCCAGAATTCGTCGGCGCCGAGGTCAAATATTCACACGCCGAAGTCATGCCCTTCAACCGCATGAAAGTGCGTTTGAAGAAGGAAATCGTCACCATGGGGCAAATGGAAATTGATCCCCTGCTCTCCGTCGGCACCTACGTCGCCCCGCTGGATTGGAACGCCCTGATTTCAGACCCTGATACGGTGGTCATCGACACCCGCAACGACTATGAAACGCGGGTCGGCATTTTCGACCAAGCCATTGATCCTAATACGAAAACCTTCACCGAGTTCCCCCAATGGGTCGCAGAAAATCGCGAACTTTTGGAAGGCAAAAAAGTCGCCATGTATTGCACCGGCGGCATCCGCTGCGAAAAAGCCACCGCCTTTGTCAAAGGCCTCGGCATCGAGGATGTGTACCATCTAAAGGGCGGCATCCTCGGTTATCTGGAGCAAGTTCCGGCAGAGCTAAGCCTCTGGAAAGGCGAGTGTTTTGTCTTTGACGAGCGCGTTTCTGTGGGCCACGGATTGGTCATCGGCGAGACGATTTTATGCCGCGCCTGCCGCCAACCGGTCAATGCCGACGAGCTGGATTCGCCCGATTACGTCGAGGGCATTTCCTGCCCGCATTGTATTTTGCAGCGCTCCGACGAAGACCGCGCCCGCTACGCCGAGCGCCAAAAGCAAGTCCGCCTGTCCAAACTGCGCGGCCAAAAGCATATCGGCGATAGCTAATAAGATAGTTTTATCAAGACATTGAAACTTCACAAAATCGTGCCTACCTGCCCACCGAAACTGATTTTATGGAGGACTATTATATGTTTGACCCACGGAAAATGCTGGATGAATTGCTAGGCTCAAACGTGCCCGGCACCAGCGGCTCGGTGCGCGATAAGCTGACCCAAGCCACTGATATGGCTAAACAAAATCCGCTGGCAGCGGGCGCACTCGCCGCTGTTTTGCTCGGCACGAGCACAGGGCGCGGCGTCACAGGGGCCGCCATTCGCCTCGGCGGATTAGCAGCAATTGCCGGCATGGGTTACAAGGCCTATCAAAATTACAAGAACGGCGACGCCCCGGTCACTACAACTGCTGGATCGCCGGAACTCATTGCCGCGCCAACGGATTCAGGCTTTGAAACCGCCAAAGCCGACAGCGGCTTCGCGCTCATTCTCGTGCGCGCCATGATCGCCGCCGCCCGCGCCGATGGTCATATTGACGATGAAGAACGCGCCCGCATTACCGATCGCATAGCACTCGGCGGCATGGACGAAGACGCCCAAGCCTTTCTAAACAATGAGCTTTCTTCGCCAATCGATCTGGATGCCATCGTCGCGGCTGCGGTAACGGACGAGCAAAAAGTCGAACTATACACCGCTTCTCGACTGGCAATCGAGCCAGAAACCCGCGCCGAGCGTGGCTATTTGGATTTGTTGGCTGGCCGCCTGCAATTGCCAGACGCGCTGATTGACCATATCGAAGCCACCGTCGCAGGCGCAAAAGCAGCTGCGTAATACCGAGTGAAAACGGCAAATTCATAGCTTTGAATTTGCCGTTACTTGCATTTCAAATTCCCCTCACTATAACTCAATTCATCTGAACCTGCCCTGAGCGCAGGCAATGATGGTGGGCTTCCCACCGGCTGTAATCAGCCCGGAATGAGTGATGCCAGATCCGGGTCGCGGACGGGACACAACTTCTCAAAACCAACTATTTTTAGTCGTGCCATGTATGGGTGCGGCCAACGGGATTGAGGATATACATGAAATTATTTACCAAAATTGCCGCCACAGCACTGCTTAGCACAATTGTGTTACAAGCCTATGCCACTGAAAAGATTACGGTTTTTGCAGCAGCCAGCTTGAAAGACGTAATGGAGCAAGCAGCAACCGACTTCAAAACTGACACCGGAAACGAGATAGTGGTTTCGCTTGGTGCCAGCTCCGCGCTCGCCAAACAGATAGAGGCAGTCGCCCCCGCGCAGGTGTTTATCTCCGCTGACGAAAAGTGGATGGACTATGTTGCCGAGCGTAAACTCATCAAAGTTGATAGCCGCAAAATCGTCGCCCGCAATGAGTTGGTCATTGCCGTTGCCAAGACAGACACCGTTGAAGGCGACGCCGCTGCCATCTTAGGCAAAGGCAAATTTGCCATGGCCGACCCAGCCAGTGTACCAGCAGGCATCTATGCAAAGGCCTCGCTTACCAGCCTCGGCATTTGGGATAGCCTGAAAGCCAGCGCCGTCTTTGCCGAAAATGTCCGCGCGGCTCTCGCATTTGTGGACAAAGGCGAACTTCCAAGCGCCATTGTCTATGCTTCCGATGTCGCCGTTGCCGAAAAGCTGCGCACCGCCTACACTTTCCCCAAGGGTTCGCATCCGGATATCGAATACCCGGCAGCGGCGCTGACAAACGCGCCAGCGGCGGCAAATGATTTTGTGGAGTTTCTGCTTAGTGAAAAAGGCCAAGCCATATTCAAAGCCAAGGGCTTCCTCCCTGCTGCGCAGTAATTTCGCACGATGGATGTAGCTGGCATCATACTATTGTCGATGAAAGTCGCACTGGCGGCGGTGCTCTGTGCATTGCCGCTGGCCTTCGGCGTTGCATGGCTTCTGGCCCGCACCAGAATGCCCGGAAAGCCCATTTTGCAGGCGCTTGTCACCATGCCCTTGGTCATTCCGCCGGTGGTTACGGGTTATTTGCTGCTGTCATGGTTCGGGCACAATGGCTTTGCAGGACGTTTTTTTGAAAACCTGTTCGGCATCACATTCGCCTTCCGCTGGACAGGGGCCGCGCTAGCTGCTGGCGTAATGGCGTTTCCATTGCTTGTTCGGCCCATAAGGCTATCGCTTGAAGCTGTTGATACGCGTCTTGAGGATGCTGCTCGTACGCTGGGTGCATCCTCAACCTATTGTTTTTTCACTATAACTTTGCCGCTTATAGCGCCCGGCCTGTTCGCCGCCTTTGTATTAGGCTTTGCCAAAGCACTCGGAGAATTTGGTGCAACGATCACATTTGTCGCCAACATTCCGGGTGAAACACAGACGCTCTCGCTGGCAATTTATTCGCTCATGCAATCGCCAGACGGCGACAGCGCGGCGCGAACGTTGATTGGCATTTCAGTCCTCATCGGATTTATCGCCGTCATTGCCGCCGAATGGGTCAGTACCAAACTGCAATGGAGTTCCAAAGATGAACGCTATTGACATAAATCTGATCGGCCAAGCCGGTTCGCTAAAAATCGACGCATCATTTGCGGCAAGCGAGGGTATACTCGGCATCTCCGGCCCGTCAGGTGCGGGAAAAACCAGTCTTTTGCACATGATTGCGGGTATCGCGAGGCCCGTTTCGGGCCACATCAAATTATCCGGTGTAACCCTGTTTGATAGCAAAGCAGCCATTTCCATCGCACCGAACCTCCGATCCATCGGTTTTGTCTTTCAAAATTCCCGCCTGTTTCCCCACATAAGCGTCCGCAATAACCTAACTTATGCTTCGAGGGCGCAGGGCATAGCGACAGATCAAAGTTTTGATGAAATCGTAACTGCGTTGGATATTGGTCAATTATTGCCGCGCAGCCCTAAACATCTTTCCGGCGGAGAAATACAGCGTGTTGCCATTGGCAGGGCGCTGTTATCGAACCCCAAACTACTCGTTATGGACGAACCGTTGACATCTGTGGATTTGGCAAGGCGTCAAACTATACTTGACTATTTGAAACGAATAGTAAAAACCAAGCAAATTCCGATGATTTACGTCAGTCATGACCAACAAGAATTGCTGCAAACGGCCGATAATCTGATAAAGATGACGGACGGAACGGCCCGCAACTTGCCCTTATCTAAACCGCCAATTTAAGGTTAACTTGGCATTAACTATTTGAGCGCATCATCTAGTCAATACCCCGGTGCTCCTCCCAAACTGGGTCTTCTAACAAGGCGGTTCGTGAGAGCCGTCTTTTTTTGTCGCCTCGTCGCAAATACCATATCGCTTTGACTGGCTAGGCTTTATGCTCGCCTCATACTGAGGAGAGACTTGTGGAAGACCTTTCAA
>JANPBE010000304.1:0-5112 GCA_031430295.1 Phyllobacterium sp. | reverse complement strand
CAGGTCCCGCGTGCCATTAACGCGCCCCTCGCGGTCCATTTTTGGATAATCAGCAAGCTGCGCGACGGCTTCCATTAGCCTATCGCCAACATCAAGCGTAACCAGCGCAATGTCTTTCCGCATCGCAGATCGCAGCCTGCTAACACCCCCCACAACAAAAAAAGCCCCGGTCGTAAAACCGGAGCTCTTTTCGTCAGTAAGCAAAATTTACTTAGCTGTTGTGATAACCTTACAACGGCTCATCACCATGTCTGAGAAGGCAACCTTCTGCTGTTCAGCGTCGGTGCACGCCTTTGTTGCCATCTTCACTTGGTCAGGCGTCATCTTCGTCATGCGCATCTGGTAGTCTGCTTCTTCGCGGTCCTTGCCAGTTTCGTCCATGAACATGTCAACGATGGAAACATCATCACCAGCAAGTGTCGAAAATGTCTTGCGCACATCTAGCGCACTGGACTGTGCAAAAGCACTTACCGAGAACAACATAGCAATAGCGGTAGCAGTAATAATCTTTTTCATGAAATAGCTCCTGTTTAATTTACCGATGCTCCGGGGGTCGAAGCCGATTTAATTCACAAAAGCATAACGGCTGTTGCCGCGAATGGTTCCCGCAATAAATTCTATATTTCAAAAATTACGCACAAACCTTCGCGGCGTGGCGGAACATTATATTTTCTAACTTCGCTCGCAGCGTTAAACGATTATCCCTTGAGCCATTCGTGCACCAGGCCCCGCTGGTACGAACCAAAGTTTATCAGTCTCACACCAACCCGTTATCCACCAAACTCTGCGCCATCGCCGGAGCTGATTCACTGACCGGAATAAATTCCATCCCCAGCGCTTTGCGCGTCCGGCTGTTGTTCATCTCAACTTGACGACCAAGGTTCGGCACAATGCGCCGTGCCGATGCGTCGAACAGCCCTATCAGCTTAATCACAAAATTCGGCAGCTGCTTTGTCGGCACTTTCTTCGTATCCGCCGCATTCAGCTTCGCCTTAATCGCCCGCGTCATATCCACAAACCACGCGCTTTCCGAAACGCCGACATAGCGCCCGCCGGACGGCTCATTTGTCTCCAGTGCCAAGCGGTGCATCTTGCCAATATCGCGCACATCCACACACGGAAATGACAGCGCCGGACAGCCCGGATATTTGCCCTTCATAAACATCTGGATAACCGACGCCGACGCGCCATAATCACTGTCGAGCAGCGGTCCCAGCACAAATCCCGGATTAACCGATGCATAGTGAATGTCAGCCTTAGATGAGGTGATATAGTCCCGCGCCGCCCGTTCCGAAAGTGTCTTGGATTTCTCATAGGCGCTCACACCGGGCCCATCCAAAATCGTCCAGTCATCTTCGGTGAAGGCCTTGGTGCGCGCGCCGTGCCCCGCCATAATCGCCGCTATTGAAGAGGTCTGCACGAAGCGTTTCGCGCCAGCCGCAATCGCTGCTTTGAGCACCCGCATCGTCCCGTCCACTGCGGGGCGGATCAGCACGTTCTCGTCCTTCGGCGCTTCAATGATAAATGGCGACGCCACATGCAGCACGCCGTAAACGTCGCGAACCGCGTCGCCCCAGCCAGCATCAGTCAGCAAATCGGCAGCCACAAATTCCAGCTTTGAAACATCGCAATGCTTGGCCAGCGTCGCCCTGACAGTGTCCGCCTTGGCAAGGCTACGCACCGTCCCGCGCACACGATATCCCGCGCGCAACATCTCCACCGCGCAATGCTTGGCGATGAAGCCGGAGATTCCGGTGATCAAAATCAACTTGTCAGACATTAGAGGCTCTCCGTATCATCTCCGTGCGGTTTCCGCACTCATTCCGTACTCATTCCGTGCGCGCGGCGTATCATCTTAGGGCGTCGCTCGAACGGCCATGATGGTCGCATCACAGGCTGATATCTAGGCCGCAATAGATAACAAATGAGATAATGATTTTTCAAATTCAGACAAGTGCGCAGGGCAAAACAAGCGATGAGCGAAACATTAGGTGACACCTCCAGCCCTGCCCGCTCCCGCGCTGGTGGTCGGCAAGGCAAGCGCGAAAGCCGCGCTGGCGCATTTGATCAACCGCCCTTTCGCCAGCTAAAACGCCCGTTTGAGCCGGTAAAATACGTTTCTGACGACCAGTTAGAGTCCATCCACCTCGAATCCTTGCGCGTGATGAAGGAAATCGGCCTCGATGTGCTGCATGATGAGGCCCGCGATATTATGAAGAAGGCGGGTGCGGATGTGCGCCCCGGCTCCGAGCGTGTGCGGTTCGATCCAGATTTCGTTTTAGAAACAATAGCTTCTGCCCCTAGCGAGTTTACACTCCACGCCCGCAATCCCGCCCACAACGTGCGATTTGGCGGCAATAACATCATCTTTTCACAGATGGGCTCTGCCCCCAATGTCACCTGCATGGACAAAGGCCGTCGCGGCGGCAACCAAGAGGACTTCCGCAATCTCATCAAGCTGGCGCAGGTCCACAACATCATCAACACCACGGGCGGATACCCCGTCGAGCCGATTGATGTGCATCCTTCCATTCGCCACCTAGAGTGCATCCGCGATCTCGCAACACTGACTGATAAAGCCTTCCACGTCTATTCACTAGGCGCACAGCGCAACACCGATGGCATTGAAATCGCTAGGCTTTCTCGCGGCATCAGCGATGAAGAGCTGCTCGATCAGCCTTCAATTTATTCCATCATCAACACCAATTCGCCGCTGAAATTGGACGTTCCAATGATGGAAGGCATCATCCAAATGTCCTCACGCGGTCAGATCATTATCGTCACCCCCTTCACCCTTTCCGGCGCCATGGCTCCTGTCACGGTGGCAGGCGCTCTGGTGCAGCAAAACGCCGAAGCGCTGGCCGGAATTGCCTTCACACAAATGGTCCGCAAGGGCGCGCCAGTCGGCTATGGCGGCTTCACCTCCAACGTCGATATGAAGTCCGGCGCACCTGCATTTGGCACACCTGAATATATGAAAGCCCAGCACGTTGGCGGCCAATTGGCCCGCCGCTACGGCATCCCATACCGCACCTCAAACGTCTGCGCCGCCAACACAATGGACGCGCAAGCCGCTTACGAAAGCGTGTTCTCGCTGTGGGGCGCTGTCAACGGTGGCGGCAATTTCCTGCTCCACGGCGCAGGCTGGATGGAGGGCGGGCTGTCCTGTTCTTACGAGAAAACCATCCTCGATATTGACCTATTGCAAATGGTCGCCGAGTTCCTCACCCCTCTCGATTTGTCTAAAGAAGCACTCGGTTTTGATGCCATAAATGATGTCGGTCCCGGCGGTCACTTCTTCGGCACACCGCACACGCAGGCACGTTTCAAAAACGCATTTTACGCACCGATTTTATCGGACTGGCGCAACTATGAAACATGGCAGGAAGCCGGATCGCCCACCGCATATGAGAAAGCAAACCGCGTCTGGAAAGAGCGTCTCAACGTGTGGGAAAAGCCTTACATGGACCCTGCTGCCGAAGAAGCCGTCAATGAATTCGTCAACCGCCGTATCGCGGAAGGTGGCGTGAAAACGGACTTCTGAGGCGCATATCCAACGCTCAAAACCGCTTGAATCAACTCACCAACCCACGGACCTAACCCAATGAAATCTCACACAAAAGTAGTCGTAATCGGTGGCGGTGTTGTTGGCTGTTCCGTACTGTTCCACTTAGCAAAAGCAGGCTGGACCGACGTGATGTTGATTGAGCGCTCCGAGCTAACCTCCGGCTCTTCGTGGCACGCGGCGGGTGGATTTCACACGCTAAACGGCGATCCGAACGTGGCGAAATTGCAGGCCTACACCGTCCAGCTTTACCGCGAAATTGAAGAGCTTTCGGGCCAGAAAATCGGGCTCCATCTCACCGGCGGCGTCATGCTAGCAGATACAAAAGAGCGCATGGATTTCCTCCGCCTCGCCCACGCAAAGGGCCGCTATCTCGGCATGGACACTGAGCTTATCACCCCATCGGAAGCCAAAGCCATGTTCCCGCTGCTTGATGAAAAACACTTCGTCGGCGCGATGTGGGATCCCGTTGAAGGCCATCTTGATCCCTCCGGTACTACCCATGCCTATGCCAAAGCCGCGCAAAAATTGGGCGCGGAAATCGTGCTGCGCAACCGCGTCATGGACCTCACGCAGGAGCCAGATGGCACATGGAATGTGGTCACCGAGCAAGGCACCGTGAAGTGCGAGCATGTCGTGAACTGTGGTGGCCTCTGGGCGCGCGAAGTCGGTCGCATGGTCGGACTGGAGCTACCGCTGCTGGCCATGGAGCACATGTACTTGCTCACCGAAGACATCCCCGAAGTGATGGAATATAACCAGTCCACGGGCAAGGAACTCATCGGCGTTATCGACTTCAAGGGCGAAATTTACACCCGCCAGGAACGCAACGGCATCCTGCTTGGCACATACGAAAAAGCCTGCAAACCTTGGTCCGAAAAAGAAACGCCATGGAACTTCGGCCACGAGCTTTTAGCGCCTGATTTGGATCGTATTGCGCCTTCCCTCGAAGTCGGTTTCCGCCATTTTCCGGCGCTGGAAAAAGTCGGCATCAAACAGGTCATCAACGGGCCGTTCACCTTCGCGCCGGATGGCAATCCGCTGGTTGGCCCTGTGCAGGGCCTTACAAACTTCTGGTGCGCCTGCGCGGTTATGGCCGGCTTCAGCCAGGGCGGCGGCGTTGGTCTTGCGCTGTCCAACTGGATGGTCCACGGCGATCCCGGTGCGGACATTTGGGGCATGGATGTAGCCCGCTATGGCGAGTGGGCCACGCTGCGCTACACCAACGCCAAAGTGCGCGAAAACTACTCGCGCCGCTTCTCCATCCGCTACCCGAACGAAGAATTGCCGGATGCCCGCCCGCAGCAAACCACGACGCTATATTATGTCATGGTCCGCGATAACAACGCTGTCATGGGCGATAGTTGGGGCCTAGAAACCCCGCTCTGGTTCGCGCCAAAAGGCACGGAGGCGAAGGATATTTTATCGTTCCGCCGCTCCAATGATTTTGAGCATATCGGCAATGAAGTGCGCCAAACCCGCGACAAATGCGGCGTCACAGAAATTGCCAACTTTGCGAAATACACTGTTGAAGGCGCGGGCGCAGA
>JANPBE010000303.1:0-4982 GCA_031430295.1 Phyllobacterium sp. | reverse complement strand
CGCGTGGCACGCTGATTGCCCTTGATGCTATCATGGTGATCTAGAGCGTTTCCAAGCTTGATGAAACATCAAGCGGTTAAGGATAACGCGACAAATCAGTGAGTTAGAGCAAAGGTTTTGATTCTATCAAAACGCACTTTGCTCAAGCGCTACTGGCGACCCCCTTTGTCGGATCAGGTATCATGCAATTGAGCCTGATCCCTTCATGGGCATCACCATTATAGTCTGGATCTAGAGCTGGATCTAATCTTGGATCCAATGGATGCGCTGCGGCGCGGCATACTGAAAATTCACTTAACATCACACTTGAACCAGCAAGCAAGGTGGGAAAATCATGCCGTTAAATCATGGACTCGTAATACAAATTGACCGGAGCAAGTTCCAAGATAATTACCGACTATTTCAAGACCAATGCCCCGGCAGTGAGGTAGCGGCGGTGGTCAAAGCGAATGCTTACGGATGTGGTTTGAAGCAGTTGGCACCGTCCTTGACGGAACTTGGTTGCCGTACATTTTTTGTGGCGCATCTGGATGAGGCAATTGAGCTGCGCGGCAACGTTCCCTCGGCCGTTATTTATGTTCTCAACGGTTTGCTTCCCGGTACTGCGCAGGCCTACGTCTCACACCGCCTGCGACCGGTCATCACCTCCGTACCCCAAGTCTATGATTGGCTCTCGTTTTGCCGCCGCAACAAATGGAATGGCGGTGCAGCACTGCATATTGATACAGGAATTCACCGGCTGGGTTTTCGTGTTGATGAGATATCGACGTTGGCTGGCCTTTCAAAGAGTCAGCTGAGCCATTTTGATCTCGTCATGAGCCACCTTGCGTGCGCAGACCGGCCCGAAGATAAGCGCAACAATGCACAGATCAAGAGCTTTACTTGGGCTCGGCGATTGCTGTCAGCAATCCCCAAGGCGTCGCTCGCCTCGTCTGCGGGGTGCTATCTTGGTCGTGACGCCCATTTTGACATGGTAAGACCTGGAATAGGTCTTTTCGGCGGCAACCCGTTTGAAGACAGGGCCTCGCCATTTGCACCCATTTTGTCTGCTGATGCAACCTTGTTGCAGGTCAAATTGCATCGGGCGGGCGACTTTGTCGGCTATGGCAATGACTGCCGCTTGGAGCGGAATACGCTCGTGGGCGCAATATCGGTTGGATATGCTGACGGGTTGCCACGCAGCGCAGCAGTAAGGTCTCTCAGTTTTCACTTTGCCGGTGCAAAAACTCAGGCACTCGGCCGCATTTCAATGGATATTACAATGGTAGATCTTACGCCGGTTGCCGCCCTTTCGCCGGGCATCGGCGACAAGATTGAAATCTTCGGCAGAAACCGCTGCATCAATTCATTTGCCAGCCTTATCGACACCATACCCAATGAAGTGATGACCTCTTTCGGCAGACGCGGGCAGCGGATCTACAATTCAGAACGGCCACCAGAACAATTATCCAAACAGTAGGGCACACACGCACTTGCTGTCTATGGGCACCAATAATGATAAGGGACGACGAAGATGAACCAGCACCAAACAACAATACTGGCCGAAAGTGCCATCGGCAAAGCGCGTGACCCCATTAAGGCGGATATTTTCGATCTTATCAAGCTTGAGGAGCAACGGCAGAATGAGTGCATTGAGCTGATCGCCTCGGAAAACTTCGTTTCAGACAGGGTTCTAAGGGCGCAAGGCTCGCTTTTGACAAACAAATATGCCGAAGGCTATCCAGGCCGCCGTTACTATGGCGGCTGCCAGATCGTTGATCTTATTGAGGCAAGGGCTATCGAGGCCGCCAAGGAACTGTTCAAATGCAATTATGCCAATGTGCAGCCACACTCCGGCAGTCAGGCAAACGGTGCGGTATTTCTGGCGCTGTTGAGTCCGAGTGATAAAATTCTCGGGCTGAGTTTGAATGCCGGCGGGCACTTGACCCACGGCTCGCATGTAAATATATCAGGCCGCTGGTTCAGCGCACACAGCTATGGTGTGGATGCTGTAACGCACCGAATTGATATGGCTGAAGTGCGTGCGCAAGCCTTGGAACACAGGCCTAAACTCATTATTGCCGGCGGATCAGCCTATCCACGGTCGATCGACTTTGCCGGTTTTCGCGATATTGCCAATGAGGTTGGCGCTTATTTCATGGTCGATATGGCTCACATTGCCGGATTGGTGGCCGCTGGCGTGCACGAATCGCCGCTTCCACATGCACATATAGTTTCTTCAACCACACACAAGACCCTGCGCGGGCCCCGTGGCGGTCTGTTGCTTTGCAATGATGCTGGCATCGCCAAAAAGATTGATTCAGCAATATTTCCCGGCATTCAAGGCGGCCCGTTGATGCATGTGATCGCTGCCAAGGCCATAGCATTTGAAGAGGCGCTCGAGCAGTCTTTCACCGCCTATGGCAAGGCCGTTATCAACAATGCATCCATATTCGCCTCGGAATTGTCGAAGCTCAATTTCGGCTTGGTATCGGGCGGTACTGATAATCACTTGCTGCTTATTGATCTGCGGGCAAGGAATATCACCGGTGCCGATTTTGAGGCAGCACTGGGCCGTGCCGGCATCACATGCAACAAAAACAGTGTGCCAGGCGATACACAAAAACCCACAGTCACATCCGGCGTGAGGTTTGGTTCTGCGGCCACAACAACACGTGGTTTTGGTGCCGCAGATTATGTGAAACTCGCAGGCCTGATTGGCGACATTGCTGAAAACACTGCACAAGGGAATGCCTCAATGGGTATTGAAGCCGACAAGGTTTTCCGGCAAAGGGCGGCCGATATCATCTCAAATTTTCCGCTTGAAAAGATAGCCCGAGTGCATTGTTCGGACACAGACTCACGGTAGCTCATCACGGTTTGGCTGACATGTTGGAATCGCTAACAAATTCGCCATTCCAACCAGCTCTGCCCATACTTGAAACCCGCCGAGTGCCAAAGCGGGCCATCAACTGTATCATTTTCGATTAAAACATACCGACTCTTGTGAGTTCACGCTGAAGCGGGACTTGTCGCCCGTGCCTTTTAGCCTATTGCACTAATTTCAGTATCGTTCAAGTTCGCCTCGGTTTTAGGATAGCGCAAGTGTATGGGCGCGTCGCCACCAGCTGATATCGTGCGATTATTGCGTAAACAGCCGAAGCCAGCGGCGCGCCGCGCGGACTTGGCATCAATCGGCTAATGCCGTGATCAACCATCATCTCATTTGTTCCAAAATATCACGTGCAATAGCATCGCCGCTGGTCCAAGCGGCCTCAACCCTTGGGCCAATGCACCAATCACCGCCCGCATAAAGCGTCTTGCTGGTTTGTAGAAATGGTTGACCCAAGGGGGCTGTAACACGAGCATAACGCCATCGGTGCACGCCAGCATACGTCACTTGTACTGTGCTCACGCAGAGCCTTTCGCATAACAAGGGTAGCATACGGGCGATGTGTGAAACGTTATCTTCTTCCAAGTATTGCGTGCTGAAATCTACGCTGGCATGGGCAACCCACGTGCTTATGGTACCCCGCGGCCTGCCCGGTTTGCTGCCATCTTGGGCAATCCATGCCAACGCATGGCTGTCATCGTTGAGCGTGACAAAGAGTGGCAGATTGTTGACAGCAGCCATTAGCGTTAGGCACGGTGCAAATCGCACATCAGCTATCTGCGATACAATGAAATGATCTGGCCCGAGCAAGCCCGCAATCTGTGGGGCGGGCACAGTGATGACAACATAGTCAAAGCTTTGCTTCTCCTCGCCAATATGCACCGACCAACCTGTCGCGCTGGGTCGCACTGCTGATACCAACGATAGTTGACAGACGTCTAAATTCTCAGCTAGTGCGCGCGCCAGCCCCGACATTCCGGGCACGCCCACAACATGCGATTTGTCCGATCCATCAGCCCAAAACGCTGCTGCGCCCTTCGCCTGCATGTCTTGTAGTACAGCAGCAAAGCCATCATTGCGCGCAGTCACATATTGCGCACCATGATCAAACTGCAGCCCATCCACCCGCCGCGTAGCCAGACGTCCGCCGATGCCGCGACCTTTGTCATACACCACAGGCTTAAGGCCGGCGTCCGTCAACCTGCGCGCACAGGCTAGCCCGGACATGCCTGACCCAATGATTGCCACGCGCACTATATGAGCCCCTCTTGCAAAATGCGCGGGATTTGCTGCCTCACCTTGAAAAACCCGGCTGTGGCATGGGGCCAGATTGCAGCATCCCAATCGCGCCGCCATTCGCATAACGCAACGCCATGAGACGCCAAGGCGGGCGCCGCCATACGCAACCAATCACGTAATGGACCTTCTGGCACGTAGGGGGTGGCAATTTGTGTTGCGTTTGCCTCATGGGCCCATGTCGCCAGATCGCTTGGGTTTTTGAGGTGTATTGATAGTGTGTTCATACCCGCGCGGGTGGCAGCATCAACCAGCGCAACCGCTTCAAACCGTTTCACATGGTCGGCGACAAGGCGAGGGGATCGCAGTTGGCTTGCTTGTAATGTCGCAACGGAGCAAATGTTTAGAGCAGCCAAATCAAAATCTTCTATTCGGCAATCTTCCTCAGTGATTAGAAGTGCCGTTGGCTTGCCGCAAACTGGCGGTGAAACTGCCCGCAGGGGAACCACAGATGGTAATCCGTCAGGTTCCAGATGCTCCAACCCTTGCACATCATTTGCTAAATCACTCTCACGCGGTGTGAACCGATTAGCCGTAAACTTGGCGATATTCCAAGCCTGCGCCATATAAGGCTTGCCTCGCGTATGCAGCCCAGCCACCCATCGCCAGCTCAGAGTGTTGGACGCGGGATCGCCGTCCAGCAAATGTCTGTAAAAGAAATCAGCGCCAATGCGCCACGGCAGCCCAAACGTGAAAATCCAGATCGATGCGAACCACATCCGCGCGTGATTGTGCAGATGGCCAGTGTCCACAAGTTCGCGTACCCAGACGTCAAAACACTCTAGACCTGTGGTGCCGGCCTCGGCGTTTATCA
>JANPBE010000302.1:0-1623 GCA_031430295.1 Phyllobacterium sp. | reverse complement strand
AGTGCATTTCGTATTTTCACGCTGGATCCATGGCTGCTTCCCTCACTGTTTGGTATGCCCCTATTAGCGCTAGGGTGGCTGGCATTAAACATCTGGCGCGGCGTGCAACGGAGCCTCTCTACGGGCCTTTGTGGCCTTCTGTTGATCGCTACGGCGGTTACGGTCTTCCAAATGCGGGGCACGGAATTTTCAGGGCCCATTAGCGCTTTAATATTGGCAGGCTTTGTCACTGTACTATCCGAAGGCATTGGCAAGGAGCGACCGGTTTTGCTAATTTCAACGTGGCTGCTCTCCTGCGCGATTACGTGGAAATTACTATCCAGCGCTGGCATTGCGCTTTTCGCCCATGGCCATTCTGGACCTCTTATCGCGGGCGCTGGCGTGAAGCAGGCCGGTGCGTCTTGCCATTCCAGCGAATCGCTTGCCACGCTTGAGAGCGAGCCTGCAGGCACTGTAGCGGCGGCAAATGGTCTTGGCCCTGATATACTCTTCTCGACCCCGCATCGCGTTCTTGCAGGTCCATACCATCGCAATGTTGAGGGTAACCTTGCCTGGATCAATGCGATGATTGGCACACCAGACGAGGCACAGCAAATTTTGCGCGAAGCCGGCACCACGTTATTGGCAATTTGCCCCGATGATCCCGACGAGCGCGACTTTTTGCGAGCCTCACCTAATGGATTTGTCGGTCAATTGTTGAAAGGTCAAACTTTTAGCTGGATTGAACCCGTTCAACAGACTATGGGATTGCCGCTGCGCGTTTGGCGTATCAAAAAACAATAATTTGGGTGGCAAAAATCCTATTTTTCGTGTGCCTTGAAGGAAAGCAGTGACTTTCTTATATGTGCCTCGAAGACAATGATTTGGCAGCGATCTTGAAAAAGATGGCACCAATCGCAAAATATGAAGCGTAAACTTGGAGCTATCACCGGAACGCCTCCCATGGGTCCTGATAGCTTGCTAAAGGAGAGATGAAATAAATGGCTAAAGTCATTGGTATTGACCTTGGAACAACCAATTCCTGCGTTTCCGTCATGGATGGAAAAACTGCAAAGGTAATTGAAAATGCCGAAGGCGCGCGCACAACGCCGTCAATGGTTGCTTTCACCGAAGATGGCGAACGTCTTGTTGGTCAGCCGGCAAAACGTCAGGCTGTGACAAATCCAGCGGGCACATTGTTTGCCGTCAAGCGCCTGATGGGCCGCCGCAGCAATGATCCTTTGGTCGAAAAAGACAAGAAGATGGTGCCTTACGAAATTGTCAAAGGTGACAATGGCGATGCTTGGGTTTCAGTAAATGGCAAGAAGCACTCACCAAGCCAAGTTTCGGCAATGATTTTGCAGAAGATGAAGGAAACCGCCGAGGCTTACCTTGGCGAAGATGTAACGCAAGCCGTTATCACTGTTCCTGCCTATTTCAATGACGCCCAGCGTCAGGCCACCAAAGATGCCGGTAAAATTGCCGGTCTTGAAGTTCTTCGCATTATCAACGAGCCAACCGCAGCGGCGCTGGCTTATGGCCTTGATAAGAAGGCAGCTGGCACAATTGCGGTTTATGACCTTGGCGGCGGCACGTTCGACGTTTCAGTTCTGGAAATCGGTGACGGTGTGTTTGAAGTTAAAT
>JANPBE010000301.1:0-1062 GCA_031430295.1 Phyllobacterium sp. | reverse complement strand
CTCAATGTTCGGCCATTCGCCAGCACCCGTCGCCAAGGCCATCCGCCGCCAGGCCAAGCGCGGCCTCACCTACATGCTACCGACCGAAGACGCGCTCGCTGTCGGCGAATTACTGACCGAAATCTTCGGTCCGTTCCGTTGGCAGATTGCCACGACGGCATCAGACGCCAATCGGTTCGCCCTGCGCGTCGCCCGCGCGGTCACGGGCCGCAACAAGATTTTGGTCTTCAACGGCTGCTACCACGGCGCGGTTGATGAAACCTACGTCAAGCTCATCGACGGCAAGACGGCTCCAAAACCCGGCCTCGTCGGCCAAGCGGTGGACCTTACCGAAAACTCCGTTGTCTGCGAATTCAACGATGTTGCGGGCCTGAAGAAACTCCTCGCGGGCAAAGACATCGCCTGCGTCATCACAGAGCCAGTGCTCACCAACTCCTGCATGGTGTTGCCGCAGCCGGGTTTCATGGACGCGTTACGCAAGCTCACCCGCGATGCTGGCACCTTGCTGCTCATTGACGAAACCCACACCATCTCCACCGGACTTGGAGGCTACACTAAGACGCATAATCTCGACCCCGATATTTTCGTTCTCGGCAAGCCAGTTGCAGGCGGCGTACCCGCTTCCGTCTGGGGGCTAACCCAGTCAGTCGCGGATCGTTACGCCGTTTACAACGCCAGCCGTGAGCCGGGTTATTCCGGCATAGGCACGACGCTGTCCGCCAATCCCCTGCAATTTGCCGCCATGCGCGCCTGTCTTTCCAAAGTCATGACAGCCAAAAACTATAAGCACATGGAAAAGCTGGCGGCGCATTTGGAAAGCGGCCTTGCCAAGATTATCACCACCCGCAAGCTGCAATGGCATGTCGCCCGCGTTGGCGCGCGTGTGGAATTCATCTGCGCTCCCGGACCGTTGAAAACCGGCGCAGAAGCTTATGCCGCCCATCGCCCTGAGCTTGAGGCAGCGATGCATGTCGGGCTGCTCAATCGTGGCTCACTCATTGCGCCCTTCCACAATATGATGCTGATTTCACCGGAAACACGAATCGGCCAAGTCGATCATCT
>JANPBE010000300.1:0-5339 GCA_031430295.1 Phyllobacterium sp. | reverse complement strand
AAAATCGCTCGCGGACTTCCCAGCACGCACGGTAAATTCACCCGCCCGTGCCACCCAGCCGCGATAGTCCACATCATACACCGCAAAAGCCCGAGGCTTCAGTGTGATGGTCGCAACGCCAGTTTCGCCAGCCTCAAGGTGTAGCTTGGCAAAGCCCTTCAGCTCGCGGATTGGCCGTGGCAGTATGGGCGCATTGTCCTCGATATAAATCTGCACCACATCGCTTCCCGCGCGGTTTCCTGTATTAGTGACCTCTACTGTGACAATAAAATCATCACCTTGCTGCTTAATGTTCATCTGGTTCCACACAAATTGCGTGAAGGAAAGCCCGAATCCAAACGGAAATAGCGGCACTGTGCCTGTCTTGTCATAATGCCTGTGGCCGATGAACAGGCCTTCCTCATAGCGCACTTTGCCATTAAGGCCGGGATAGACTTCCGGGTCTTGGCTATGCACCGGATTATCCGCCCAGCGCACAGGGAAGGTCTGCGGCAAGCGCCCGCCGGGCTCGGCATTGCCAAACAAAACATCGGCAATCGCGTTGCCAGCCTCTTGGCCGGGATACCAGCTTTGCAGCACGGCAGAAACTTGTGAGAGCCACGGCATTTCAATCGGCCCGCCCGTTTGCAGCACCACAATCGTGTTCGGATTTGCCGCCGCAACAGCAACAATCAACTCATCTTGCAAACTGGGCAGGCGGATATGCGGCAAGTCCCAGCCTTCCGTATCCCACTCGCCAGTGCGGCCCGCAAACACAATCGCAATGTCAGCCTTAGCGGCAACTTCCGCCGCCAACCTTACATCATCAGCACCAAGCGGCTTGCCAATGCCCGCCTGATAGGCCGCAAAGCCAAGATTTGCCGAAGGCTTCGAGGTATATTCGAGCGCAACCTCATAGGTTTGCCCCGCCAGCATCTCCATCTCGCCGACAACCTCGTTGCAGCCCTCCTCAAAGAAAGTCTGTCCCGCCGTCCAACTCGTCCAGCAATCCGCAACAATCTTGCCGTCAATTTTCATGCGTGACGGGCCCGTGGCGAAGAAGCCAATGCGGTGCAATCCGGTCGTCTCTGGCGTAAACGTGCCGGATACCCGCAGCGAAAACGCCTGACTGTCCACTTTTCCCTCGGCAATCTGGCCAAACAGAAACGCCGTCATATCCGTGATAGTGTCGCTGTGAACAACAGGCCCAGAGAGATCGCGCGAGTCAAAATAGTCCGCCCTGAACGCGCCTTTCAGCATCGGTTCAAACCGGTGATTATCTGCGCCCTTAGTAAATGTCAGCAGGCTGTCGCCGCCCAGCGCATTCACCAATCCGTCCCACGGGCTGACACGATAATGCGCATTAAGCTGCGCCGAACCGCCGCCCATAATCTGCGCCACCTTGGCATTAGGCCCGATAACGGCAATTCGCTGCCCTGCGCTTTTAGTCAGCGGTAAGAGGCCGGAATTGGTCAGCAACACAGTACCTTCCGCACCCGCACGACGTATCAGGGCGCGGTGCTCCGGCCTGTCATTGGCCTCTTCCTTATGCAGGCGATGATCGGAAAGCGAACCCACACGCTCCATCAGGCGCAGCATGTTGAGCGCCCGTGTCCGCACAGTCTCGGCGCTTACTTCGCCCGCCTCAACCGCAGCAATCAGCTTGTCACCGCGATCCCGCGTCGGGCCGGGCATTTCCAAATCCAGCCCTGCATTCAATGTCGGCGCGGTCGAGCGCGAGCCGAACCAGTCAGACATCACAATGCCATCATAGCCCCAGTCGCTGCGCAAAACTTCGGTCAGCAGCCAGTGGTTTTCCGCCGCATAAGTGCCGTTCAGCTTGTTGTAGGAAGACATGATGCCCCAAGTCTGACCCTGCTTCACAGCCATTTCAAACGGCACCAGATAGATTTCGCGCAATGAACGCTCATCAATTTGCGAACTCATTGTGGTG
Organism: Phyllobacterium sp.; assembly: GCA_031430295.1. Taxonomy (GTDB): domain Bacteria; phylum Pseudomonadota; class Alphaproteobacteria; order Rhizobiales; family Rhizobiaceae; genus JANMEX01. Next base: position 3,406 of record JANPBE010000300.1, on the reverse strand, counting down.
CGCTGTATCTCGCTTTCATTTCCGGCAAAATGCTTGATCGTGGCCGAAATTCCATTGTCTTGCAGACCCGCAATGTAGTTGATCGCCAGCGTCCCCGTCAGCAGCGCATCCTCAGAATAGCACTCAAAATTGCGCCCGTTGGTCACCGATCGATGAATATTCACCGTCGGTGCCAGCGATACATGCGCACCCTTAGACTTCACCTCGTCCGCCAGCGCCGCGCCAATTTCATAGAGCAGCGCCTCGCTCCATGTCGCGCCCAGCGCAATGCCACAGGGAAAACAGGCCGACTTCACGCCGCCAATCAGCGAGCCGCCGCCGCGCGCACCGTTCGGTCCATCCGTCACCCGCAGCGTGCCGATGCCAAGCCGTTCATTGGGGGCAACCGACCAGAAGTCCTGACCGGATAGCAAGCGCACCTGTTCTTCCAGCGTCATGGCGTCCACTAATGTCTCAATTGAACTTGTCGTCATATCAGGCTCCGCAGTATTGCGTGTGTCGTTCTATGTTTGGTAGTCATCAACAATATTCATGTCATGTGCGAATTTGTAACCTTGAAGCCTTGTCCCCGTAAAGTTACTTTCGGTCATGGTAGAATCTCTAAGTGACCCGCAGCTAAATCAGCATTGGCATTGGTTTCGGCGCGGCTTGGCCTGCCTCTTCTCCATTCCAGCGCTCATCCTCATGGGCGCATTTATTGGCTTTACGGGCTTGGCCCGCGATGCAGGGTTCACGTTGGCGCAAACGGAGTTTATGGTTTTCACGATCTGGGCGCTGCCGTCCAAGGTCGTGCTGGTTGGCGCTGTGCTGGCGAAATCATCGCTTGTCGCAACATTTATCGCGGTTTGCCTATCGTCGTTCCGGCTGCTGCCTATGGTCGTCGCCATCGTGCCAGAAATGAAGACGGATAAAACCCGCAAGTCCACACTCTACATGCTCTCGCATTTTGTTGCCGTTACCGGCTGGGTCATGGCCTTTGATCGTTTCCCCAAGGTGCCAAAGGCATATCGCACCAGTTTTTTTGCAGGGCTGGTGCTAACCCTGCTTGGTTCAAACATGCTGCTGGCGGTCATTGTCTATGAGGTCGCCGATAAGTTACCTCCTTTGGTCTCCGCCGCGCTCATCTTCATTACCCCGCTTTATTTCACATTCTCGCTGTGGGGTTCCGCTCGTGACCGCTCGGCTCACTTTGCCATGATAACGGGCTTAGTGCTCACGCCGGTGTTTCACAACTTTCTGCCCCAGATTGATGTATTGGGGGCAGGGATAGTGGGCGGGCTGCTCGCCTATTTTGCCGCTCGTGCGGTGAGAACGAAGGTGATCACATGACATTTTCGTCTTATGATACATGGTGGTGGCCATATCTATTCATCTTGCTGGCCGGATGGCTGCCGACAAATATGTGGCGCTATCTTGGTGTTTATCTGGCTGGCAACATTGATGAAAATTCAGAAACGCTGGTCTTCGTGCGCGCCATTGCAACTGCACTTATGGCGGCAGTTATCGCCAAGCTCGTGCTCTATCCAGAAGGCGCATTGGCCGCCTCATCACAATGGCTACGCATCAGCGCCGCTGCGCTAGGCTTTATCGCTTACTGGTTCTCTGCCAAAAAGGTCTATGTCGGCGTTTTGGTCGGCGAGGCTGTGCTGATTTCTGGGATGTTGCTGGGCCATTAGCACCGCGATTATTCGCAGTCAGTTTCAGAGTAAATTAAACAAAATTGTCTATAAGCCCTCCCAAATGGAGGCTTTGATGCGGCTGCTGCGTCCCGAAAAATTTGGCTTTGTGCTCTCGTTTATCCTAATGGCGATCTGCGGGTTGCTGGCTCATAGAAAAGGCATGGTCATCGACATCGCCAATTATGATGTGGCGGCAATCTGTGTGCTGTTTTTCTTCGCGCTGGGCATGGTCTATCGCTACATTCGTCTAAATGAGATGGTCGCCCGTGCCTGTGTCGGCATCGCGCTTCTGCTGTTTGCCGGGCAGATCATTCCGGTGTTCAACTATGTCATGCTGCCCTACCGCATTTTTGGGGTAGACCAAGTCTTGGCGCAGATTGATAGTTATTTCGGCTTCGTTTGGGCGGATTACGCCACGTATATGTCTCAATTTCCAGATTTCGCAGCGCTCTTGAAGACTGTTTACAAAACTTCGCTTTGGCAATGTGCGCTGCTGCTCATCGTGCTGGGCCTGTTTGGCAAGGTGCAACAAGTGTCGCGGTTGAGTTTGGCTTTCATTTTGTCGGGCATTGTGTGCATCGAACTGTGGGCGCTGTTCCCGTCGTCCACACCCGCCGCCTTCCAACCGCTCAGCGCCGATGTTTTGAATATCCTCCACCTCACGGTAGATCCTGAATATGGCGCGAAGCTGGTTGCACTGTCTAAGACAGGTTCAAACTTCATTACGCCTCTCAACATGCTGGGCATGGTAGGCTTCCCGTCATTCCATACAGTTATGGCTGTACTTTTTGTTTATTATGCTTGGTCGTTGAAATATCTGCGCATTCCAGCATTGGTACTAACAGGCCTCATGCTTCCAGCCATTCTCCTGCATGGTGCCCATAACCTGATCGATGTTTTTGGTGGCCTTGCCGTGGCAGCATTTGCAATCTGGTTTGCCAGCAAGACAGCCTCGGATGAGGTGGCCGGAGAATACGCCGCCGCGCACTGGCAGCCTATTGGCCGCAAGCCAAAGGCAATAGTTGCCACGGTGCAGGAGTAACCATGCGCCTGTTTGCCGCCGAAAAATTTGTCATCCTAATTTCTACAACACTATTTATTTTGGATAGCTTGCTGCTCGCCTACAAGGGCGTAAGCATTGACATACCCGGCTACGCCGCCGCTTTGGCAATCGGTTTTTTCAGCCTTGGCCTTGGCCAATTCTACCGGTCATATCGCGAAAACGAGGGCATTGCCTTGGCGACAACTGCCTGCGGTCTGTACATCATTTTCACGCTGGTCGCCTCGGTGTTCAACTATCTGCTGCTGCCAAATCACAGCCCGATGATTGATCCGCTGCTTATCCGCATTGACGCCACGCTTGGCTATTCGTGGACCAACTTCGTAGTGTGGACAGCACAGTGGCCTTGGCTAGGCACTGTATTTCGTGTCGTCTATATCTCGTCGATGGCGCAGCTCATTCTGGTGATTTTGATTTTGGGCTTCACGGACAAGCGCGATGACCTTCACCGCTTTTTGCTGACAGGCGTTTTGGGTGGCATCTTCACTATTTGCACTTGGGCTTTTTTCCCCTCGTCCGGCGCGTCCGGTTGGGAAGTATTGCCAGCGGCGGCCAACGGCGCTTTGCCCATCATGGTGAACTCAGACTATGGCATGGAACTCAACAGGCTGGCCCGCGACGGCGTGACATATATCAGCCCGCAAAATGTTTTGGGCCTCATTGGCTT
>JANPBE010000299.1:0-1426 GCA_031430295.1 Phyllobacterium sp. | reverse complement strand
AACACATTACGATTAAGAATAATGCGGCAAATCAAATGGTCGGTTTGCCGACATAATCTATTGTGGGGCCATCGGCGCGGATGCGTTCCCGTAGGCGAGTGGCGTAGGGCTTGCCGTGTATTTCTGTGACATCAATCAAATTGACATCAACAACCTCATTATTAGCATAGGCCAGTGCGCCGATTGAGGCCAAGCGGCTTTCAGCATCGGCATCACGGGCGATTTCCACATCATTAAACAGACGGCTCCAGCCTTCCGGTGAATACCAAACAGCCTCGCCATCAGTGAGGCGATTGGCGGTTAAAACCTTCATTGTGTAAACTCCGTAGTCGTATCAATTATGGCAGCGGCATTATGTGCCGTCGCCTTATATTTCGCCAAAGCTGTCGCGCGGGACAGATTAGCGCCAGCCACAGCCTCGCCGATAATCACCATCACGGGTCCAGTCAATTCTTCCATGCCGGCAAGGCTCGGCAGATCGCACAACGTGCCATGAAACAGCCGCGCATCGCTACGGCTGGCATTCTCAACCGCTGCCACCGGCGTATCCATTGCCAGCCCTGCCTCAATGAGATTTTCAGCAACGGATGCAGCCACTGACCGGCCCATATAGACTGCCACTGTCGCGCCCTCTATTGCTAGCCTCGCCCAATCCGGCAGCGTATCGCCCTTTAAATCATGGCCGGTGGTGAACACCAGAGATGATGCCGTACCGCGCAGAGTGAGCGGCATGGCAAGATCAGCCGCAGCGGCAAAAGCGGAGGTCACGCCCGGAACAACTTCATATGAAATGCCCGCATTGCGCAGTGCCGCCAACTCTTCCGCTGCGCGGCCAAATATCAGCGGATCGCCGGATTTCAAGCGAACCACCCGCTTGCCATCATTGCCAAGCGAGACCAGTAGCGCGTCAATTTCTTTTTGGCTCTTTGAATGGCAGCCCTTGCGCTTGCCAACAGAATAGCGCTCCGCATCGCGGCGGCCCATGGCAACCACGGCTTCTGGCACCAATGCATCATAAACAATCGCGTCGGCTTCCATCATCAGGCGTTGCGCGCGAAGCGTGAGCAAATCCTCAGCACCGGGACCGGCGCCAACCAGCGAAACATGGCCCGCATCCACGCCGCCCATGCGCAGCAACTTGGTGGCAGCGCGGCGGGCGGACTTCAGATCGCCTTCTTCGGCAAACCTCGATGGCGAGCCTTGGAAAAAATTCTTCCAAAACGAGCGACGGGATATGCCCTTTGGCAGCAACACTTCAACCGCATGGCGGTAAGACTGCGCAAGGCGCGCAACACGGCCAAGGTTCACCGGCAGCATCTGGTCGATACGGGCGCGGATCATTTGCGCCAGAACCGGCCCCGCGCCTTCTGTACCGATGGCAATAGCAACAGGTGCGCGTGAGACTATTGCTGGCGTGAAGAAATCG
>JANPBE010000298.1:0-3758 GCA_031430295.1 Phyllobacterium sp. | reverse complement strand
GGGTGTTGAGACGGCCAAATCCAATTCGGCCATTCCCATCTGCTTGCTGAGCGGCAACCTCAGTGGCGAGAGATTGCGAATGACATATCTATCACGATCGAGCGCCACTGAAATTCCGGTCAATGCCCCATGCTTGGGTGGGTCCAATTCATCAAGTTTTTCTCTCAGAATACTGATGGGGCAAGCATCTGCCTTAGCGCCACTGTGGCGCGATATCATAAAGCCGTCTTTGACAATCATGCAAACCGGCTGAGAGTTATTTGAAACAGGCACCGGAAAAAAATTACGAAATTTGCGACGGAGCGTCTCGGCCCACCAATACGCAAAATCCCATAAGCCATCACGCATGTAACCTGCCCTGTCATTAGAATCGAAGCCTACAACCAGACGCTGGAAAATTCAGCAGGTAACTTTAGATACCCACAAGTTTACAACTTGGCCAAACAAAACATTAGATCATCTGTGCCTGCGCCATGGGTGAACCAATTGCGGTTTGAGTAAAAGAACCCGTCGCCCTCCTCCCGCCACGCCAAGTTCTCGCCATCGTAAACACGGCGGAATTCGCGGGTGTTGGCGGTGCCGATCGTATGGCGCTCATCAATGAGGCGACCGAAGCCGTCATAGGTGTATTTCATGTCAGAAAGCACCGCATCGCTCAGCGAAGTACCGTTAAACTTACGGGCGCGGATGAGCTGCTCTAGCGGGTCATAGTCATACCGCCATGTAATGCCATCGGCCTTATGCGCCTTGGTGACAAGGCTGCCGGTGAGCGAATATTCGTAGATGTAATCCTGATCTTCGGTCAGGCGGTTAGCGGGATTGGTGACATGGAAAGACGATAAATGCGAAGTGATGCGGTTGCCCTCGCCATCCAGCGTATAGCTTTCAAGCGCCGTGCCAGCGCCATCCGTGACCGAAGTCAGGCGCTGGATGATGTCATAAACAAAGCTTCGATTGCGGGCAGGAACCGTGTTCTGGTTCGCTGCCATAATATTGCCGCGCACATCATAGGTGTAAGATGTGGTGCCAAGTTTGAGGTTTACCGCCGAGCCAGTGGCATTGGCGGCAAGCAAGCCATGGGCTATAGAGGTCAAATTGCCCGTCGCGCCCGTGCCGGAAAGCGGCGTGGCGAAGGTGGCCTTTTCTGACAGACCATTAGGGAACGCCGTAACATTGCGCCGCCCCACCGCATCATTGGCAAACGAGACAGTCTTGCCCGATGGCAGCGTAACTGATGTGAGGTCACTCGCGCGGTTATAGGCCCAACTGGTTGACGCGCCGATGCCGTCAGTCATTTGGATTTTGCATAGGCGGTTTAGTCCAATGCCGACAAACGACTTAAACATTCCTCAGCATAGTATCGTTCTCTGAGGTTACCTTTTTTTACCATTGCCTGATAAAACGCATGATACTGGGATGGTACAACTCGGCACTCTGAAAAAATAAATAAAAGTTGCATTGCGTTGCCTTCAGTGGACATCAAAGGGAGCAGGAGCGAAGCATCACCGCCAGAATTAAGCAAATCCGCCAAATCATTAGATGCATTTTCTAGTAACGAAGGGCGGATTAAACATGCTTGCACTGTCGTCCGTATTCTCTGGTTAATGTTCATGTCCCTGACAACTTCTTTAAGATACGTTTCAGCCAATCCAACTCTCTTCTTAAGCGCTCCCGATGACTTCCGTGTTCGCCTAATCTAATCTGCTCATTTTGACGATTGTGAATGCTGCAGGTAAGATCATCTGCCAACTCCAACAACTCATCGCTTGAATAGTCAGTACCAGGAATATCCGGAAGTTCGCCATGCATTTTTCCGGTGCCATCAAGCTTTGGAAGTTTTACATTATGTACCCAGGCGTGTTCATCCCCAACGAAATAGTTATGAGTGAGTTCATCTCTCAGACTCTCAACTTCAAAATTGTAAACTCGCGTGGCTGGGCTGTTACGAGTGATCTTTGTGATGGTTAGCGCTTTGTTATCGTTTGCCACAACACGCGGGCCAAAGCTGTTGCCGTTGGTGACAGGTGTAATGGAAGTGAGATTCGAGACCTGATCTCCCGCCTTTAGCGCGCCTGCTTTCACCCATTCACCAAATGGGGTTTTACCATCCGACGGAAATAGGCGGGCAGGATCAACATTCGCGCTGCTGCTAAGATCAGCCACCATTGTCTCAACCTTACCATCCCAATCTTCGATATGGAACGGATGTTCGGAAGTCGTCGTTATGGTTTCCCGCACGCCTTGGCTATTTTCCAAGATGATGCGCAATAAAGACGGTGCGGTCCGCTCGAACTTCTCGACAACATGTCGCCAGACTATATCGCCCGTTTTCTCATCCCTTGCGGCAACAATATCGCCGACTGCTATATCCTTAATGAGCTTTGTGCCCTGTTTGGTAAGTACAAGTGTGTCTTTACTAAAGGAGTTGAGAGTTTTAATGCCGTTAAGTGCGGAGAAGAGGAAGCGTACGACCTTGCTAGTGGTCTTCCCGCAGGCGTCCTTCACTGTTATTTTCTTACTGGAACGAACTCCACAGCCAAGCGCCTGACCTGCATCGCCGATCACGCCAGCAACTTCGCCATAGGCAGGATCAATAATACCGAGTTCACCACCAATATCGCCCGCAATGGCAATAATGCCTGCAAATGTCGTGAAGCTGCATGCGAGATTCCTGCCGACGGATGCAATTGAACCTCCAGCGGTGAGAACAGGCGTGGTAGTTGCACTGTTCTCTTCCATCCCGCTCGGGTCGGTCCGATTAACCGGATTGTTGCCCACATACCGGTAAACATTCAAATCCCCTGCATCAAAGCCCATCGGGTCTTCCTGCAGGAATCTGCCACTGGCCATGTCCAGCCAGCGGGCGCGGTATTGGGCGAGGCCTGTGTCGGGGTCGTATTCTTGGCCTGTGTATCTAAATGGTTGGTTGGGGTAACTTTCGACTGCGCTGTTGGCGTTGCCGTATGTGTCGTAGGAATAGCTGTTGGCGACGTTGCCTAGATCATCCGATAGGGCGCGCACGGAGCCTTGATGATCGGTGTGATAATACCAGCTCTTCTGCGCAATCGCATAGAGTGAGCCGCCCGTCTGGCCCGCATCCGGCGTTACGGCGATGAGGTCATCCGTGCCCGCGCCATGGGTGAACCAGTTGCGGTTTGAGAAGAAGAACCCGTCGCCCTCTTCCCGCCATGCCAAGTTCTCGCCATCGTAAACACGGCGGAACTCGCGCGTGCTGGCGTTGCCGATTGTATGGCGCTCGTCGATGAGGCGGCCAAAGCCGTCATAGGTGTATTTCATATCAGAAAGCACCGCATCGCTTAACGAAGCCCCGTTGAATTTACGGGCGCGGATAAGGCGCTCTATCGGGTCATAGTCATAGCGCCATGTGATGCCGTCGGCTTTGTGCGATTTGGTGACAAGGCTGCCAGTGAGCGAATATTCGTAAATGTAATCCTGATCTTCGCTCAAACGGTTAGCCGGATTGGTGACGTGGAACGATGACAAATGCGAGGTGATGCGGTTGCCTTCGCCATCCAGCATATAGCTTTCAAGCGGCGTACCAGCGCCATCCGTGACCGAAGTCAGACGCTGGATGATGTCATAAACATAGTTGCGATTACGCGCCGGAACCGTGTTCTGGTTCGCAGCCGTAATATTGCCGCGCACATCATAGGTGTAAGTTGTCGTGCCAAGTTTCAGGTTCACTGCCGAGCCAGTCACATTCGCGGCAAGCAAGCCATGGGCAATGGAGGTCAAAT
>JANPBE010000297.1:0-1363 GCA_031430295.1 Phyllobacterium sp. | reverse complement strand
CATCATTTTCGCCATGCCCGCCCCCGTGCGCATGACTTACTTGGGGATTACCTCTATTCCCAAACCCATGATTGAAGCGGGTGAAAGTTTCGGCGCCACCAGTCGCCAATTGCTGTGGAAGGTCGAGCTGCCCGCAGCGCTCCCCTCCATCATGGCGGGCCTCACCCAGTGCATCATGCTGTCACTTTCCATGGTCGTTTTCGCAACGCTCATCGGTGCGCCAAGCCTTGGCAACCCGGTCAATAAAGCACTGGCAAACCGCAACATTCCGCTCGGCATTGAGGCCGGCCTTGCACTGGTCATCCTCGCAATCATCTTGGACCGTATGCTGGCGCAAAAAGCGGGAGACAAAAAATGAGCACCCAAACCGCAACGCCAAAAACCGGCAAACCCGTCGTCGAATTCAAAAATGTCGATATTATTTTCGGCAACAAAACCGCGGAGGCTATGAAGCTTCTTGATGCAGGCATGTCCCGCGCTGACATCTTGGAAAAAACCGGCTCCGTGCTGGGCGCAGCAGGCGCAAATCTCACTGTCAATGAAGGAGAGATTTCAGTGCTCATGGGCCTGTCCGGCTCCGGCAAATCCACGCTGCTTCGTGCCGTTAACGGCCTCAATAAAGTCACACGCGGAGAAGTCATCGTTCACGGCGCGCATGGAACGACCGATGTGGTGTCCTGCTCCGAAGAACAATTGCGCACCGTCCGGCGCGGCGCTGTCGCCATGGTGTTTCAACAATTTGCGCTGCTACCGTGGCGCACGGTGCGCGAAAATGTCGGGCTTGGCCTCGAACTCTCTGGCGTTCCACAGGCAGAGCTGGATGCCCGCGTCACCAAGCAGCTTGATCTGGTTGGCCTCACGCAATGGGCCAATAAATATGGCCACGAACTCTCCGGCGGCATGCAGCAACGCGTCGGCCTCGCCCGCGCCTTTGCCACAGAAGCGCCAATCCTACTGATGGACGAGCCCTTCTCCGCGTTAGATCCCCTCATCCGCACCAAGCTGCAAGACGAACTACTACAGCTGCAAAAGGCATTGAAGAAAACCATCATCTTCGTCAGCCATGATCTCGAAGAGGCGCTGAAAATCGGTAATACCATCACTATCATGGAAAGTGGCCGCATCGTGCAATCTGGCCGTCCGGAAGATATCGTGCTGCGCCCTGCAAACGATTACGTCCGCGAATTCATCTCCAACGTTAACCCGCTCTCGGTGCTCACCGCATGGAACGTCATGCGCAATGTCAGCGAGCTGGAACAAGAAAAAGACGGCTGGGTCTGGCTAGACCGCCGCAAAACCACCCGCTTCAAACTAGACAATAGCGGCCACGTCATTGATGCGGAATCCAATGGCAAGAAGTCAC
>JANPBE010000296.1:0-1551 GCA_031430295.1 Phyllobacterium sp. | reverse complement strand
GTCCTATCGCGGCGATATCATCAATGGCATTGAGTTCGACAAAGTTGCCCGCGTTCCAGATCCGGCACGCCAAGAGATGGCTTACCGCCAATCAGCTGCGACGTTGAACTTGCTGCGCGCCTTTGCGCAGGGCGGTTATGCCAGCCTTGAGAACGTGCATCAGTGGACGATGGATTTTGTTGCCGGAAGCCCGCAAGGCGACCGCTATGCCGCGCTTGCCGCGCGTATTTCCGAGACGATTGATTTCATGCGTTCCATCGGTATCACGTCGAAATCCAACTATGCTTTGCGCGAAACTGACTTCTACACCAGCCATGAGGCCCTGCTTTTGGGCTACGAGGAAGCGCTCACCCGCGTCGATTCGACCTCTGGCGATTGGTATGCCACGTCTGGCCATATGATTTGGATTGGCGACCGCACCCGTCAGCCGGACCATGCCCATGTTGAATATTGCCGTGGCATCAAAAACCCGATTGGCCTGAAGTGCGGCCCGTCCATGACGCCGGATGGCTTGCTCAAGCTCATTGATATTTTGAGCCCTGACAATGAGGCTGGCCGTCTGACGCTCATTGCGCGCTTTGGTTCAGACAAGGTTGGCGACCATTTGCCAGCGCTTATTCGCGCTGTGCAGAAGGAAGGCCGCAAGGTTGTTTGGTCGTGTGACCCGATGCACGGTAACACAATTTCGGCTGCCAGCGGCTACAAAACCCGTCCGTTCGAGCGGATTATGAGCGAAGTGCGCAGCTTCTTCGAAATCCACCGCGCCGAAGGCACCCATGCGGGCGGCGTTCATGTTGAAATGACAGGCAAAAACGTCACCGAATGCACCGGCGGCGCACGCGCCATCAGCCAAGATGAACTTGCCGACCGCTACCACACCCACTGCGACCCGCGCCTCAACGCGGACCAAGCGTTGGAGCTGTCGTTCTTGGTGGCTGAGTTGATTAAGAAGGAAGCGCGGGGGTAAAATTCTTGTTAGGCCTCTGTGTTTGTGTTACCAATATTTGGTAACCAATAGTGGAGGCCTCTCATGGGCAAGAATACATCCGTTGTTTTGGGCGATATGCAGGAACGCTTTATTCGCGAACAAATCGCCAAAGGTCGCTATGCCACTGTGAGCGAAGCCATCCGCGAAAGCGTGTCGCTGCTGGAAGAGCGGGAGCTTAAGCTGGCAGCGCTTAGGGCGGCGATCGCTGAGGGCGAGGCCTCAGGTGATTTTCAAGAGCTGGATTTTGATGCATTGTTGGCGGACGAAGCCGCGTGAAATTAAAGGTTAAATACTCCGCATTGGCACGCAAAGATGTCCAGTCCATAAAAACTTGGACTTTTCGCAACTTTGGTCCGGCAAAGGCCAAACATTATGTCAGGCAGATTCAGCAATCTATGGATTTAGTTGTTGAGAACCCAGGATTGGCGCGGTCGGCCGACCATCTTGAACCCGGTTTACAGCGGATAGAGTCCGGCTCTCACGTTATCTATTTTCGATTTACTGAAACCTCGATTAACATCATGCGTGTGCTGCACGGAAGGCAGGACGCTGGTAATTGGCTT
>JANPBE010000295.1:0-1821 GCA_031430295.1 Phyllobacterium sp. | reverse complement strand
GCAGCACTGCGAACCGCCGATCTCGGCACTTCAAACTTCATCTTCGAAATCAGCCAAATCAGCGCCGGTGGTCTGCCGGGGTTGCCCGCGCAGCGGACTGTTACCATCATATAACCAACGAAAGGACTAAACTCATGAACTCCGTAAAACCTTGGTATCTCTCCAAAACAATCCTCGCCTCAATCATCACTATCATTATGTCGGTTGGTGGCCTGTTTGGCCTGCCAACCGGACTTGTTGATAATGCAGCGCTTGCCGACACTTTCATGCAAGCCATAACGGCGCTGATGGGGCTGGTAGCGATAATGGGCCGGTTAACTGCATCGAAAAAAATCGCCTGACACGGCGAATATTCATGTGCCGTTCAGGGAAAATGCATTATTGCTGCTCTCATGAAAACGAACCGCACCATATTCCTTGGATTGGCCCTTGCTTTTGTCTCCGGACAATCCCTCTTTGCCGCGCCATTGCATGTTCCAACTGCGGGCGTTCCGGCTTCAACCATGGCTGTCCCGATAGCGGCTGATTGCTACGCGCTGGGGCAGGATAAGGCCGCTGAACTTGGCGGTGAACTTGCCAAGGCAACAGCCGCGACTGATGGCGATGCGCCAGTGTGCAAATTGGTCATTGTCGTTCCCGGTAAAGATGGCGAGCGCCCGAAGCGGGTGCAAGTGACAGTACCGCAGTAATATCCAATTTCAGGCGCTTTGATTTATCCCAAAGCGCCTGTACTGTATTTAAGAGGGCGCTGCGCTAAGGCCGGGGAAAATCTATGAGACTGCTGGTAGTTGAAGACGACAAAGAACTGAACCGCCAGCTTTGTCAGGCGCTTGAGGCACAAGGTTATGTGGTCGACAAGGCATTTGATGGCGAAGAGGGCCATTTTCTTGGCGATACTGAACCCTATGACGCCGTGATATTGGATATTGGCCTGCCGCAAATGGATGGCATCAGCGTTCTAGAAAATTGGCGTCGCGCGGGCAAGAAAATGCCTGTGTTGATGCTGACAGCGCGTGACCGCTGGAGCGATAAGGTGGCGGGTATTGATGCCGGTGCCGATGATTATGTCACCAAGCCTTTCCATGTTGAAGAAGTGCTCGCCCGCGTTCGTGCGCTCATCCGCCGTGCCGCAGGTCATGCGTCATCGGAGATATTGTGCGGCGAGTTAATGCTCGATACCCGCACGTCCAAGGCCACGATGAAAGGCACGCAGCTGAAACTCACTTCGCTTGAATTTCGTTTGCTGGCCTATTTGATGCACCACAAGGGCGAGGTTGTTTCGCGCACTGAATTGGTTGAGCATCTTTACGATCAAGATTTTGACCGTGATTCCAACACGATTGAAGTGTTTGTCGGGCGTCTGCGCAAGAAAATGGGCATCGACATGATCGAAACCATTCGCGGCATGGGATATCGCATGAACGAGCCGGGAAGTACGACAGCGTGAAATTCCCCAATCTCCGGTCCTGATTGATATGCTAGCGCGCCTTTTACCCAATTCATTGGCAATGCGCGCCATTGTGCTGTCCACAATTTGGGCGGCGATTTCATTGGTGGTTATAGCCAGTGTCATCACTTCGCTCTATCGCAACGCCGCCGAGCGAAATTACGAAGGCCTGCTGTCCGCCCATTTGTTCAATCTCATTGGCGCGACAGCTATTGACGACAAAGGCAAACTTTCCGGCGCACCGGAGTTGGGCGATTTACGCTACACAATGCCCAGTTCAGGCTGGTATTGGGAAGTGGTTCCTGTCTACCAAAGATAACAGGCAATTTGCGATCTGCATCACTGGGCATAAGTCAAATTATGGCGCCTTCCGT
>JANPBE010000294.1:0-1163 GCA_031430295.1 Phyllobacterium sp. | reverse complement strand
CAAGTATTGGATCATCGGAGAATGCGGACGTATGACGACGCACGGTTTCTTCCGCGACCTCAGCCATGCCAACGCCTTCGATGGTTGTTGATGTGCCTGTGAAATAGGCGTTCACAAACTCAGCCTTCAAACCAATCGCGTCAAAAATCTGCGCGCCGCAATAGGATTGATAAGTGGAAATGCCCATCTTGGACATGACTTTCAAAATGCCTTTGCCGACAGACTTGATGTAGCGATAGACGAGCTCTTCGCTCTCAACTTCCGGCGGGAAATCGCCGCGTGTGTGCATATCTTCCAGCGTTTCAAATGCCAGATAGGGGTTAATCGCTTCCGCGCCATAGCCTGCCAAACAACAGAAATGATGCACCTCGCGCGGCTCGCCAGTCTCGAGAACCAGTCCGACCGCAGTACGTAGACCCTTGCGAATAAGATGATGATGCACGGCCGCAGTCGCCAGCAATGCTGGTATCGGAATACGGTCCGGACCAACCTGACGGTCGGACAGAATGATGATGTTGTAGCCACCCGCAACGGCAGCCTCGGCTCGATCACAAAGACGCGACAAGGCCCCCACCATGCCGCTGGCAGCTTCACTTGTTGGATAGGTCATATCCAGCGTTTTGGTGTCAAAACGATCTTCCGTATGGCCGATGCAACGGATTTTTTCTAAATCTTCATTGGTCAAAATCGGCTGGCGCACTTCCAAACGCTTGCGGCGCGAGTTGCCTTCAAGGTCAAAAATGTTCGGGCGCGGCCCGATGAATGATACGAGGCTCATCACCAATTCTTCGCGGATTGGATCAATCGGCGGGTTGGTCACTTGCGCAAAGTTTTGCTTGAAATAGGTGTAAAGCATCTTGGACATATCCGACATCGCCGAAATTGGCGTGTCTGTGCCCATTGAACCCAGCGCTTCTTGGCCCGTTGTTCCCATAGGGGCCATAAGAATTTTAGTATCTTCTTGCGTATAACCAAACGCTTGCTGACGATCCAAGAGCGCCACGTCGGTGCGCGAAGCACGCGGCTCAACGGGCTTTAATTCTTCGAGTACCAGCTGCGTACGCTTCAACCAGTCCTGATATGGATAGGCATTCGCCATCTCTGACTTGATCTCTTCATCCGATACAATGCGGCCCAGTTCCAAGTCGATAAGCAGCATTTTG
>JANPBE010000293.1:0-7727 GCA_031430295.1 Phyllobacterium sp. | reverse complement strand
CACCGGCACAACAACAATAGGCGATAACTGCACATTCTTAGCCTATGCCCATGTCGCCCATGATTGCGTGTTGGGCAACAATGTCACGTTCGCCAATAACGTCATGATTGGCGGCCATGTCACCATCGGCGATAGCGTCATTATCGGCGGCGGCGGTGCAGTGCATCAGTTTTGCCGCGTCGGGCATCATGCGTTCGTTGGCGGCCTTGCCGCGCTGGTCCATGATCTTATTCCATTTGGCAGTGCCATCGGCGTCCATGCCCACCTTGCTGGCCTCAATATCGTCGGTATGAAGCGCTCCGGCATGGCGCGCGCTGATATCCACATTCTGCGCCACGCAGTGAAGCTATTGTTTGATCGCAAGCATCCGGTGCGCGAAAACGCTGTTGAAGTCGCGGCACAGTACGGCAGCTCGTCAGCGGTGCAGGATTTACTGTTGTTCATGGATTTCAGCTCCAAACGCTCCTATTGCGCACCACTGATTAAAGCATCATCCGAAGGGGCCGGGGACAGTGACGAATGACGTCATCCCTGCTGTTGAGAGAGATCGCGCGGCAGTCATAGCCGGAAGCGGGCTACTGCCAGAACTGTTGGCAGGCGCACTTCCCAATCCTTTCGTCATAGGTCTGAGCGATGATTGCGGCCTGTGGCTGAATAAATATGACCATTCCCGTATCGAAATCACGCGCTTAGGGTCAATTTTGGCAGCTTTGCAGCATGCCAACGTCCGCACAATATTACTGGCAGGTGGAGTGAAAATCCGTCCGCGCTTCACCTCATTCCGGCTGGACTGGACGACGATTAAACTGCTGCCCACCCTGTTTCTAGCTTTGCGCAAAGGCGATGATGGCCTGCTGCGTACAGTCATTGAATGGTTTGAACGGCGTGGTTTTTCTGTCATTGGTGCACACGAGGTGCTGCCTGAACTTTTAACGCCCTATGATTGCGTCACCAAACGCGGTCCTTCGCAGCAAGATGAAATCAGTATCGCCTATGGCATTGGCGCAGCGCTGGAATTAGGCGCAAATGACCTCGGCCAAGCGGCAGTCGCCAAGAACGAGAACATTCTAGCGTTGGAACAGGCAGATGGCACAGCCGCCATGCTAAAGCGCCTTGCGGCGGCATCAAGCGCCGATGCCAATCTTATCGGCGGCGTCTTGGTGAAGTTTGCCAAGCCCGGCCAAGATTTGCGCGTGGACCTGCCCAGCATCGGTCCGGACACGGTGGATCAAGCCCATGCAGCGGGCCTGTCGGGTGTAGTGGTGGAAGCGGGCAACTCGCTGATACTGGATAAAAAGGAAGTGGTGCGCCGTGCCAACGCGCTTGGTCTGTTCATTCTTGGCCGAAAAAGAACAAGCGCATGAGCGGATCCCTGAAAATCGCAATCATTGCCGGCGAAGAGTCCGGCGATATTCTCGGTGCAGATTTAGTGGCTGCACTGCGCAAACAATATCTCGGCAAAATCGAGATTATCGGCGTCGGCGGCAAGCATTTGCAAGGCGAGGGGCTTGTCACCCTTTTTGACCCTACCGAAATTGCGCTGATGGGCATCACCGCCATCCTCACCAAAATCCCGCGCCTGTTATCGCTCATCAAACAAACCGCGCAAATGGTTCTGGTGCAGAAGCCAGACTGTCTGGTGATAATCGATAGCCCCGAATTTTGCCACCGTGTCGCACGCCAAGTACGCGCGGGAAATCCGGCTATTCCTATCGTCAATTACATCTGCCCGTCAGTATGGGCGTGGCGGCCGGGCAGGGCGGCGAAGATGAAGCCGCACATTGACCACGTTTTGGCGATTTTGCCGTTCGAGCCGGAAGTCTTGAAAAAGCTTGGCGGCCCTGAAGCCACCTATGTTGGCCATCGTTTGGCCGCCGATGCCACCTTCACCGCCGCTTGGCAGCAACAGCAACGGCTTGAACTCACCCGCAATCTAGATGGCGAAAAGACATTGCTCGTGCTGCCCGGTTCGCGCCGCAGCGAGGTGAAGCGCATGGCCGCGCCATTCGGCGAAACTCTGAAGCTCCTCAAAGAGCGTGGGAATAATCTAAACGTAATCGTGCCGACGACACCGCATGTCGAGACGCTCGTGCGCGAGCTTTCCAGCACTTGGGCCATCCAGCCTAAGATTGTTACTGAGAACGAAGCCAAAGCCGCCGCGTTTGCCTCGGCCGATGCTGCACTGGCCGCATCCGGCACGGTGACATTGGAGCTAGCAATGGCTGGCGTGCCAACCGTTGCCGCCTATAAGTTAGACCCGATTGCCAAAATAATCGCGCGCCGTATGCTCATCACATGGTCCGCTTCTTTACCAAACATCATTGCCGATGCACCAGTTGTTCCCGAACATTATAACGAGTTCGTCCGAGCCGATACACTGGCCCGCCAAGTCGAGCTTATCCTTCATCCCTCTGCCGCGCGCACTGCGCAGTTTGATGGCTTTGCCAAAATTAGAGCGAATATGGCAACGCCAGTGCCGCCAAGTGAGAGAGCCGCTGAAGTCGTGCTGCGTTTTGCAACCAAACAATAAAAAAGCGCCTGTTAGGCGCTTTTCTTCTCATTTGCTTTTTAACGCTTACACGCGCTTTTCAGTAGGCACATAGTCGCGCTGCGCAGCACCTGTATAAAGCTGGCGTGGGCGGCCAATTTTCTGGTGCGGGTCTTCAATCATTTCGGTCCATTGCGCAATCCAGCCTACGGTACGTGCCAGCGCAAACAGCACTGTGAACATGTTGACCGGGAAGCCCAGCGCTTTGAGCGTAATGCCGGAATAGAAGTCGATATTCGGATAGAGCTTCTTCTCGATGAAGTAAGAATCTGTCAGTGCTATGCGCTCCAGCTCAATCGCCACCTTCATAATCGGATCATCATGATTGCCAACGGCGTCCAGCACTTCGTGCATGGTCTTTTGCATAATCTTGGCGCGTGGATCATAGTTTTTGTAAACGCGGTGACCGAAGCCCATCAGGCGGAACGGATCGTTCTTGTCCTTGGCTTTTGCAATATATTCCGGAATGCGATCAACCGTGCCGATTTCCATCAGCATGTTTAGTGCAGCCTCGTTTGCGCCGCCGTGAGCCGGGCCCCAAAGGCAAGCAATGCCCGCAGCGATACACGCGAATGGATTGGCACCAGATGAACCCGCAAGGCGCACTGTGGACGTTGAAGCGTTCTGCTCATGGTCAGCGTGGAGAATGAAAATCTGATCCATCGCGCGGGCAAGAACCGGATTAACCTTGTAGTCTTCGCAAGGCACCGCAAAACACATGCGCAGGAAATTGGAGGCATAATCCAGATTATTCTGCGGATACACAAACGGCTGGCCTATGGAATATTTGTACGCCATCGCCGCAATTGTCGGGATTTTCGCAATCATCCGCATCGAAGCGATCATGCGTTGATATGGGTCGGAAATATCTGTCGAGTCGTGATAAAATGCGGACAACGCGCCAACCACGCCCACCATAACTGCCATCGGATGCGCATCGCGGCGAAAGCCACGGAACAAAAATTGCATCTGCTCATGCACCATTGTATGGCGCGAAATGCGGTGGTCAAAATCTTCCTTCTGCGCCTTTGTTGGCAGTTCGCCGTAAAGCAGCAAATAGCAGGTTTCTAAGAAGTCGCCGTGTTCGGCCAATTGCTCAATCGGGTAGCCGCGATGCAGCAGCACACCCTTGTCGCCGTCAATAAATGTGATCGCCGATTCGCAAGCCGCTGTTGACGTAAATCCGGGATCAAATGTGAACGCGCCAGTGGTCTTATAAAGCGGCGCAATATCAATAACATCTGGGCCAATGGTCCCGCTGCGCACCGGAAGGTCTATCGATTCCGAACCAAAGGTAAGCGTTGCTTTTTTTGATTCCATCTTCGGTATCCCTTCACAGTGAGAATGCGCCTGTTGCAGCGCAACAAATATTCCAGCGAAATAGCTATCGCATTTGCGAAGAAATGCAAGCGAGCCTAAAGGTGAATAGTGCAGTGCAACACGGTATATTTTGAGCGCAAACCTGATAAATCACTAAATAATCAGGCAATCAAACTTCAAAACCATGCCGAACCCAAATGTCTTTGATTTTTGGTTCCTGCATCACTTTTGTATAAAGCGCTGCAACATTCGTGTGGCGGGCAAAAAACGCACCCTGATCTTCAATCCAGCATATCAGCATCGCCGCATAAATATCGACGACCGTTAATGTATCGCCAAGCAAATAGGCCTTTGTGCCCAAAAAGGCCGCGATCACGTCCCATTCAAATTCTTTGCGCTTAGCCGCCGCAGTTTTGATACCGTCCGCATGGGTCTCATCAATTGAAAAACGGTCAGCATAGTAAAAGCGCAAGTCCGTCATGTAATTATTGGCCGATAGATAAACCATCCAACGCAAATATTGCGCCCGCAGCGCATCGTCCGGTTTCGGCGCAAGCGTTCCGCTGAGGTCCGCCAGATAAATACAAATAGCAGCTGACTCCGTCATGATAGACTGGTCCGGCATCACCATCGTTGGCACTTGGCCCAATGGATTGAGCGCCAACAACTCAAATGGCGTTGTGCCATCCTCGTTCTTAGGGCAATCCACCAGCTGATGCGGCAAACCAGTCAGCGCCAGCACAGCCTCACAAACCGCAGAACCTGAACCCTCGCGCCCGTAAAGTACAAAATTCGAAGCCATAATTGTTACCCGATCCGGTCGCTGATGCGTCCCAATGATTCTTCTCGTCCTAAAACTTCGAGTACATCAAACACGCCGGGCGAAGTCGCGCGGCCCGTCAGCGCAGCACGCAGGGGCTGAGCCACCTTACCGAGTTTCAAGCCCTTTTCCTCTGCGTAAACCCGCACCGCGCCATCCAGTGCCGCAACCGTCCAATCGCTCACACCGGAAAGCAGGGGATACATATCGCGTAAAATTGCCAGACCCGCTTCATCCAGCAGCGCCGCCGCTTTTTCTTCCATTGGCAAGGGCCGCTTGGCAAACAAATACATCGCGCCATCGGCAAGCTCGACGAGCGTCTTGGCACGGTCCTTCAGGCCCGGCATGGCGGCCAATAGTTGCGCCGCTTTGGTATCTGTCATCGCGTCCAAAGGCGGCTTGCCGTTTGGTAGATAAGGCAGGGTCGCGACCAGCGTATCTGTCAAAACTTTGTCATCACTGGTGCGGATGTAATGCCCGTTGATGGAGGCCAGCTTGTCAAAATCAAACCGTGATGCGCCCTTGTTGATGTCATAAATATCGAACCAAGAAATCATGTCGTCCAGCGACATAATCTCATCATCGCCGTGGCTCCAGCCGAGCCGAACCAGATAGTTGCGCAGCGCTTGCGGCAGGTAGCCCATCTCGCGATATGCCTCAACGCCAAGCGCACCATGACGCTTGGAAAGCTTCGCGCCATCCGCACCATGGATCAGCGGAATGTGTGACATGGACGGCACATCCCAGCCCATCGCCCTATAAATAATCGTCTGGCGCGCCGCATTGGTCAGGTGGTCATCACCGCGAATGATGTGGGTGACGCCCATGTCATGATCGTCCACGACCACAGCATGCATATAAGTCGGGTTACCATCCGAGCGCAGCACGATGAAATCATCGAGATCCTTATTAGGAAAACGCACTTCGCCCTGCACCGCATCATGCACCACAGTCTCGCCCTCGCGCGGGGCTTTCACGCGGATAACCGGCTTCACTCCAGCTGGCGCCTCGCTAGCATCACGGTCACGCCAGCGCCCGTCATAGCGCGGCGGGCGGCCCTCGGCCTTCGCCAGTTCGCGCATGTCATCCAGTTCCTGCGCTGACGTGTAGCAGTAATAGGCCTCGCCGCGCGCAACCAATTCCTCCGCCACTTCGCGGTGACGCGGTGCGCGTTCAAACTGCGAAATCGCCTCGCCGTCCCATGTCAAACCCATCCATGTCAGACCATCAAGAATGGCCTGCACGGCCTCGGGTTTTGAACGTTCGCGGTCCGTATCTTCGATGCGCAAGAGCATCTTGCCGCCGTGCCGCTTGGCATAGAGCCAGTTGAACAACGCCGTGCGCGCGCCGCCGATATGAAGATAGCCGGTCGGGGATGGTGCAAAACGGGTGATAACCGGATTGGATGAAGAAACAGAAGACATGACAACCTTTTAGTGTATGTTGTTGTGGCGGGCGCGAGTGCCCGCAAAAATCAATGTGGCGTTCCTGTAGCACAGCGGGCAGGGGGTTCAAGCTGGCGTTCAAGAGTATCGGCAACAGCGTTGCCACGGGTGCAAAGAGTGAGCGTGATTTTTTTGCCGATTATGTCGATCCGGCAGATGAAATCAACGCGCCTATACCGTTTCCGGTAAAGCATCGCGATCTTGAAAATCCTGTTGATGTTTTTGATAAGCCACCATCGCTGCGCGGCGATCTGGCTCTGGCGCTGCGCTTTTCCAAAAGCCTGCCCAAACTTATTGCATCGGATATTGAACAGGAACTCAGTCAAGGCACTGCATTTTTGTTCGTGCCCGTTTGCTTGGGCCTCGGTGCAATATTCTATTTTTTGCTCAATTTTGAACCGGCGGCTTTGCCCTTAGCGACCGCGATTATTTGTGCCGCACTGGCTAGGCAATATGCCTTGCGCATCGGCAGCAACGGCTTGGTTCTCGCCGCTATTTTGTTCACTCTGCTCGGCGCGGCCAGCGCAAAATTTCAAACTTTTCGCCTATCCACCTCCATGGTCGGCGATCAAATTTCGTCGCAAGTGGATGCCCGCGTTTTGAAAATCGGTGAGGCAGAGAAAGGCAAACGCGCGCTGCTGGAAATTCTAAGTACCACCAAGCCCAAACTGAAATATGCGCCGGATGTCATTCACATCACACTGCGCAATGTTCCCGAAGGCGTAAAGGCGGGCGACATAATTCAAGCGCGCATTCTGATGCAGCCGCCGTCCGGTCCGGTTCGTCCGGGCTCCTATGATTTCGCATTTCAATCCTACTTCGACGGCATAGGTGCCAATGGTTTTTCTATGGGAGCGATAACGCAGCTGCCGCCGCGCGCCCCAACCACGCTTCAATCCATCAATTTTACCATTGAAAATCTGCGCCAAAATATCGCCACCCGCATCAAAACTTTTGTGCCCGGCATCAATGGTGTAGTCGCTGCTGCGCTCGTCTCGGGTGTCACGGCCGGCATTGATGATGATACCAATGAGGCAATGCGCGTTTCCGGTCTCGCCCATATCATTTCGATTTCAGGCCTCCACATGGCGCTGGTCGCCGGTGTTTTTTTGGTGTCATTAAGGCTGTTGTTCAGCCTATTCCCCGGCTATGCATCGCGCCAGCCAGTGAAAAAATATGCCGCCATTTTGGCGCTCGTCGCCAGTCTCCTCTACCTGCTGCTCTCAGGCTATGGCGTTGCCACCATGCGCAGTTTCATCATGTTGGCGGTGATGTTGCTCGCAGTGGTATTTGACCGGCAGGCGCTTACCATGCGCAATCTTGCGATTTCGGCGACATTGATTTTACTGGTCACGCCCCATGAAGTGATGGGGCCGAGCTTCCAAATGTCATTTGCGGCCACAGCTGCCCTTATCGCCTCGTTCGCGTGGTGGTCAAACCACCGGCGCGGCAAGACTGCCGCACCGCGCCACACTGGCATTATGAGTCTATTGGAAAAATCATGCAAAGTTGCCGTCGGCCTTGCTGTGACCTCGATCATCGCAGGGTTTGCAACCTCGCTTTATTCCGCTTGGCATTTCCACCGCGCCGCGCC
>JANPBE010000292.1:0-2253 GCA_031430295.1 Phyllobacterium sp. | reverse complement strand
TCACCGTGTGAGTGCCCCTTACCGTGGTGTACAGGCCTCAAGGGCGGGCTTGCAGTAGCGACCTTGCGGAAGCCTCACTGTCTGCTGCTATTATTTATGTAACATTCAACATGTTTTGTGTCAATTCAACAGTATTTATGTAAATAATAGCAGCAGACAGTGAGGCTTCCGCAAGGTCGCTACTGCAAGCCCGCCCTTGAGGCCTGTACACCACGGTAAGGGGCACTCACACGGTGAAAGCCATAATTGAGGTCCTTTGCGGGGCCTTTTTTATTTTGGTATCGGGATATTTTCAAAATAGCATTTTTTGATGACTTGTCTGACGCCCAATTTTTTCAGTTTTCTGATGTTGTTGATATATTTTTCGTAGGCACTTTTAACAATCAGTTCAACGTCGATTTGAGGCTCGTAGCTTGGTGTCAAGGAGTAAAGGATCACGTACCGCAGTCCATCCTTAGGGTTTAAATCGGTGACTGCCATGTTATTTTTCGTATTGCGGTCTTGCGAAATCCAAGTCGGGTAATTTCGTTCAATCATCGACTTACAAATTTCAGGCAAGGCAAGTGAATGCTGATAACGCTTTGGGCAGAAATATCGTTGCTTGCGGCCTTCATCGGAAAATTGATGTGCTGTCACGTCATCTTGGTCGGCTATGGAATAGACATGCGTGTGATATGAGATACGTATAACTATAGTGCCTCCACCACGACCGTGCCCTGCAAGAAAAACTCTGGTCGGCTGTAAATGATGAAGTGAATATCTGTTGCCGTTTGAATTGATAGGCAAATGAATAACGGGGAACATCGGAACTCTTTGCAATCATGAATGGCGGCTATTCAATTAAAACGATAAAAATTTGAAATCAAGAGACGGAAGAAATTTGAAATGACTGAAGACGTTAATCCCCCAGTAGAAGCCGATCTCGCCCGCCATGCCTCTAAGATGGCTAAGAAAAAAGCGGCGCGCGATAAGATTATGGCGACTAAGACGGATGAGAAGGGGCTGATTATTGTCCATACCGGCAAGGGCAAGGGTAAATCTACGGCAGCATTCGGCATGATTTTCCGGCATATTGCGCATAAGATTCCGTGTGCTGTGGTGCAATTTATCAAGGGCGGTATGTCAACCGGTGAGCGGGATTTGATCCTCGCTAGCCATACTGACATGTGCTCGTTTCACACCATGGGCGAGGGGTTTACGTGGGAGACGCAGGACCGCGCGCGTGACACGGAGATGGCGGGTTTGGCTTGGGCAAAGGCCAAGGAACTCATCCGCGATGAGCGCATCAAAATGGTATTGCTGGATGAGATCAACATCGCGCTGCGCTATGATTACATTTCGATTGACGAAGTGGTTGAGTTTCTGGCGACGGAAAAACCGCATATGACCCATGTGGTTTTGACGGGGCGAAACGCCAAGGATGAGCTAATTGAGATTGCCGATATGGTGACCGAAATGGAGCTGATAAAGCATCCGTTCCGGTCTGGCGTGAAGGCCCAAATTGGCGTTGAGTTTTGACCGAAAATTGGCTGTTTTGGGCGCTGCTTTCGGCGGGGTTTGCGGGACTGACAGTGATATTTGCTTAGATTGGTGTCGCCCTATAAACTCGGGTTTCGCGACGTTTATCCGGACGCTGCTGGTGATTGCGGCGACGCCTCGGCCCCTGTTACACATTTCCAGGAAGGCGGCTTAACGACTTGAAGTGTTAAATTATTATTAACCCATTTTTTCTATTCTGGAGAACAAATTGAGGTTTGCCATGAAAATCCCAACACATAGCTCTATGGATCGCGATATATTGTTGGGGCAGCAACCAAAGGCTTTCGGGCAGGAGCGGGTGTTTTATGATCCGCGCAAAGATCCCTTATCAGGTGATAGCCGCGCGCTTGATCCCAATGATCCGATTGACAAGTTGATTATTGAGCGGCTTGCTGAACGCGAAAGCTTGGGTCTGTCAAAGGTGTCTGATCCGTTTGAAACGGGACGCCGTGCTGAAGACCAGATTGATGATGCGGTAAAGACCTTTGGCAGAGCACCTGTTGCCTTTGGCAAAAAGGCAGTTTAGCCACGGCGAGCGCGGCGGCGGCTAATCTTTTCATAGAACGTGTTGCCACCGGCAACCAGTACATAATGCATGTTGCCATAGGGGAATTTTAGCCCTGCGGTGTGGAAGAACATGACCCTGTCAAATATCTTCGGGTGACGCATGCCGCCAAGAATGGCGTCCGCGAGCTTGGCCAAATCTGTTGTGTC
>JANPBE010000291.1:0-1261 GCA_031430295.1 Phyllobacterium sp. | reverse complement strand
CATGGTTCAAAGGCAGTTTATCTTGATGCTTTAGCTGGGCGCTTGAATATCCCCATGTTGCGGTTTGACTATTCCGGTCACGGGCTTTCCAGCGGCGATTGGCGCGAGAAAACGATTACAAAATGGGTAGCGGAAAGCCTTGCCGTTATCAGCCAACAGGCGCCACAGGATTTCGTTCTTATTGGCTCCTCTATGGGTGCGTGGATTACGCTGAGGGTTTTGGCGGAATTGCAGAAATCCGGTAATGGCACGCGGGTTAAAGGGCTGATCCTCATCGCTCCAGCGCCGGATTTTGTAATGGATTTAATCGAACCAAAACTGACAGATGCCGAACGAAATGACCTTGCCACCAAAGGCTGGTTTGAGGAAAAATCCGAATATCTTAGCGAGCCCAATATATGGTCGCAAAAGTTTCTTGATGATGGTCATGCCAACAAAACATTGGACGGCATTATTCATACCCATTGCCCCGTGCATATCTTGCAAGGTTTGAAGGATGAAGACGTGCCCTTCAGTCATGCGCTAAAGCTGGCAACACATTTGCCGGCAGATAATCTCACCATGACGATGATTCCCGATGGCGACCATCGCCTGTCCCGCCCTGAAGATTTGGCGCTGCTTGAACGCACTGTCATTTCCATTCTCGAACAAGCGAAGGCCTCATAATGCGCAGCTCGGTTATCGCGTCGGCACTTGTTGCCGCCATAGTCGGCTTTGGCGGCACGATTGCCATCATCGTTTCTGCGGCAGTGGCCGTTGGCGCATCGCCCTCGCAAATCGCCAGCTGGGTTACGTGTATTTGCCTTGCTATGGTGGCAGAGACGGCCATTCTTTCGTGGCGTCACAGAATGCCAATTGTCACTGCGTGGTCCACACCAGGCGCAGCGCTTATAGCGGCCTCAACTGGTTTTGATATTCATGCTGCCGTTGGTGCGTTTATCCTCACTGCCATTGCTCTTATTATAACGGGCATGTTTTCGCCCCTGATGCGGCTGGTCTCGCGCATTCCCTCGTCAGTATCGTCCGGCATGTTGGCTGGTATTTTGGCAAGTTTCGTGATTGGCGCGGCCAAGGCTGCGGGCGTTGATCCGCTCCTCATCTTGCCGCTCGTCGCAGCTTTCTTTCTGCTGCGCCTTTGGAACCCGTCGTTGGCAGTGCTTGGCGTCTTGATTGGCGGTATTGTCTATGCCTCGCTGCTGGGTCTTTCGCAGACAGCGCCGAGTTTCAGCGCAACTTGGCCGGAATACATTGCGCCAGAGTT
>JANPBE010000290.1:0-4938 GCA_031430295.1 Phyllobacterium sp. | reverse complement strand
TCTTTCACCTGATGGTAGCGAGATTGATACCGGCGCGATGTTGACGACCTCGTCCAATCCGACCTTTATGCCGATCCACGACCGGATGCCCGTGTTTATCAGTCCGCCGCATTTTGAGCGCTGGCTGAACTGCATCGACTATGAACCGCGCGACATGGCTGATTTGTTTGGTGCGGTTGATGATGATTTTTTTGAGGCTGTGCCGATCTCAGACAAGGTCAAGAAGGTTGCCAATATGACGGCAGATATTCAGGCTCGAATCAATTTGAATGAATCCGCTAAGGCGAACGAAACTAAGACGCCAAAGATAGTTAGGCCCAGTAATCAAATGAAACTGTTTTGAAGTTTTGCCGCGCCATATTTCGGATGGGCATCGCGGGAATCACGCGACGAAACAGGGCAAAAACGTATGATCCGCGAATTCAGTGTCGAACTAAATGACGACGACCGCAGCCGCATGGCGGCAGAAGCGACTGGCAAGGTGTTTCCCGATGCGAAGCCGGGCCGCAAGACATTTGCCTTTGATGACAAGCATTTGACGGCAATTGCTGGCGATAGTTTCGAGCGGTTTTTGTGGTCAAACTTTGATCGGGTCGAGCAGAAGGGTGGCTCGATAGTTCTGGCCAACGACAATGGCGTGACGTTTTTTCTTCCCGTTGATAAATTGCAGGATGCAACAATTCGGCAAGCGATTTTCGATTATGTGACGGGGCGGGTTGCAGCAAAGCACTAAATCAATATCATGATGTCATGATATTTGCATTCCTCAACGGCTTGGCACTTGGTGCCTCACTCATCATCGCTATCGGCGCACAAAACGCATTTATCTTGCGGCAAGGCTTGCTGCGCCAGCATGTTTTCATTCTTTGTTTTATATGTGCGCTGGCCGATGCTTTGCTGATTGCCGCTGGCGTGGCGGGGCTTGGCACACTGGTGTCATCGCACCCGGATTTGGTGCGCTATGTAACATTTGGCGGCGTGGTATTTCTCGGCAGTTATGCAACGATGGCGTTTCGCCGCGCGATGCATTCCGAATCGATGCAGGCCACGGGCGAGGGCATGAGCCTCAAGAAGGCGATTGCCACTTGCCTTGCATTCACGTTTCTCAATCCGCACGTCTATCTTGATACGGTGCTGCTGCTTGGCGGGCTTTCCGCACGATACGCAGGTGATTTGCGCATAGCCTATGGCGCAGGCGCAATGGTTGCCTCGTTCGTCTGGTTCTTTGGCCTGGGATATGGTGCACGGTTGCTGTTGCCGGTTTTTGAAAAGCCTGCCGCATGGCGTGTGCTGGATTTTATCATTGGATCTGTGATGAGCGCACTCGCGCTAAGTCTGGCTTTAAGTCTAGCCAGCTAATCAAATTTGCGATGTAAAGATGGTACGCCCTAGGGGAGTCGAACCCCTCTCTCCAGGATGAAAACCTGACGTCCTAACCGATAGACGAAGGGCGCGTTGGCTGCTCTATAGTCAGGAAAATCTAAAGCCGCAACCCCGTCGCCGAAGGTTTTTGTAGCTTTTTGTGAATTACTTACGCCGTGAGCAGCGCCAATTCCAATCACGGTCCGGACCAACGTCAATATGCACGGATTCGGTGTTGCAATAGGTGCCGACACCACCGCGATTTGGCATGGAACGCAAATATTTAGCCAAATCCCACTTGCTAACGCCCGGTACTTGGAAATCTGCCGCAGCGCAGAACATGTGCAGCGAATTCTTTGCACCGCGTACTTGGCGATTATGACCGGGGCTACGGTAGCCGGAGGTAATGACCACAGACTGACCGTAATGGGATTCGATGGATTTCAGCATCTTCACAAGCTGAGGCTTCAAACAGGCCACGTCCACAGACTCGCGCTGAACCCTAAGGCCGTTTGGCGCAAGACGCGCCAGACCTGCTGCGGATGCTAACTGTATGGGGCCATTATCCGTTTCACTGATATCGACGTCCAAATCATTGCCGTTGGCATCACGGCGCTTAATCTCGAACAGCGCACCCTTGCGCACACCCGGCAAATCGCCGTTTGCTGATTCTGTATCAGCGCCATCGCCCTGCGAGGTGCCAACCGGTTTTTCTAGGCTCACTAATTCAAGATTTTTTGATGTACCACCGCCGGAAAGCGCCACGGGCTTAAATGCTTTTTTGCTAGCAGGTGCGGCAAGAGCCAATTGAGTATCAACCGCAGGAGCCGCGGGACTTTCTTGAGCTGCTGCGGCGAGAACGGGCTTGGCGCTGCCAAACATTGATTCGAACAGAGTTTTCTTGCGCGGCTTTGGCGCTGCGTCAGCAAGCACCGGAGATGCGGTCAGATTTTGTACGCCGGGATCTGCCGTAATTTCCGCCACGTTGGCTGTTGGTTTTGCTGTTGTGTCTGGCGATACTAGTTGGGTGGTGACCGCAGTATCTTTGGCGGCCGGCGATGTCATATTCACGACCGGATTAGATACTATCACAGGCTCAATAGCTGCCAACTGCGGTTGCACCATCGTCTCTTTTTTGAGCGTGGGAACAGGAATTGAGGCTCCGGATGTGGTTTCAATCAACGCAGGTGCAGCCAATGAATCGGCTCCATTCAGCGTTTGCGCGGCTGGTGCAGTTTGATCCGTAAGCTGTGGATTCACGCCAATCTGACCAGCGACTTGTTGGCCTGCGATTTGAGGACCGGGTAATGGCGGTCCGCCAATGACGATCTGCGATGAAGGGGCCGCTGACTGCGGCTGTATAGCACCAGAAGGCTGCCCTGACATTGAGTTGGGCGCTTGCGCCAGCGCTGGGGACGGGGCCTGAAAAGACGGACTGCTGTTCAATTGCGGCGATGGGGGAGTTGCCTGCAGCGATGCGGCGGCCATTTCAACGGTTCCGCCAGTGGAGGTGCAGGACGAAAGCATAAATGCGAACGCCAATGGCGAGGCACACGCAACAAAACGTGAAAAACGCAGCGGTGTGGCTGGCTTTAGTCTCAAACGCGTGCCCGTTCCCTGTTTCAAAGCCTTGTAAGAATGGCGATGTTTTAATGTTGGCCTCCGGGTGCGGAGACTTTTCTGTAACGTCACTATGCGATTTGGACTGCTATCGCAATATACACTCTGTTCAAAAAGGCTAACGTAACGACAGCCCGTTCGGCCTTAGCGTGTCAAATTTGGTATAAAGCGATTGAGGCAAAAGCATGGTTTTTGTCATCACACTTTAAGCCTTAACTTTAACATATGTGCCCGGTGCATCACAGATCGGCGTTAGTTTAACGCCGCCCGGCTTTCGGGCATCAACTTTGTCAGCGTTGAGCGCTGAAATCCACTCTTGCCAATGTGGCCACCAAGAGCCTGGATGTTCAACTGCGGACTTCTGCCAATCTGCTAAGTCACCGCGCACCGGACCGCCGGTCCAATATTGATATTTATTTTTATCAGGCGGATTGACCACACCGGCAATATGGCCGGAACCGGCCAGAACAAACTTTACCGCGGTGCCGAAGCATTGGTTGCCGAAAAATACTGATTTTGCCGGTGCAATATGGTCGTCGCGGGTAGCTAAGCTGAATATTGGCACTTTGACATCCGCGAGATGCACTGGTGCGTCTCCCAGAACCATTTGGTCTGTGGTGAGGGCGTTTTCCAGATAGCATTTGCGCAGGTAAAACGCATGGTTGGCCGATGTCATACGCGTTGCGTCAGCGTTCCAGAACAAAAGATCAAACGGGGCAGGCTGCTTGCCCTTCAAATAATTGTTGATGACATAGGGCCAAATCATATCATTGGCGCGTATCATATTGAAGCCGTTGGACATTTTCGACCCGTCTAAGAAGCCCTTGCCATCCATAGCTTGCTCAAGAGCGGCGATTTGTACTTCGTCCACGAATACGCGCAGATCGCCGCCGAAGGTGAAATCAACTTGGGTTGTGAGCAGCGATGCAGATGCAATGCGGGTTTCGCCTTCGCGCGCGAAGAGCGCCATGGCCGCCGATAGCAATGTTCCACCAACACAATAGCCCAGTGCGTTCACTTCGCGTTCGCCTGTGGATGTTTCAATCGTGTCCAACGCAAATTGCAGGCCCTCGCGGATATAATGTTCCCAATTTTTTGCCGCGTGGCGCTCGTCGGGGTTTACCCATGAGATAACAAATACCGTATGGCCTTGCTCGACCGCCCACCTGATAAATGATTTTTCTGGATTGAGATCAAGCACATAGAACTTATTGATCCACGGCGGGCAAATCAGCAGCGGCCTTTTGAAAACTTGAGGCGTTGTTGGCTGGTATTGGATAATCTCAGCCACTTCGCTGCGGGCGATAACCTTGCCGGGCGTGATGGCGAGATTCTCGCCGACAACAAACGGCGTGCCGTCCACTTGGCGTAATTTCAAATCGCCATTGCCAGCGGCAATATCTTCAGCGAGCATTTTCATGCCGGAAACAAGGTTTTGGCCGTTCGTAGCCACAGTCTCTTTGTAAAGCTCGGGGTTTGTCAGCACAAAATTGGACGGTGAAAAAGCATTGGTGGCGAGTTGCACATAGAACGACGCTTTGTGACGTGTGTGGTCATCCAGCCCTTCAGTTTGCGTGACGAGATCTGCGGCCCAGCGGGACGTGACGAGATAGGCCTGTTTCAAAAAGTCGAAGAACGCGTTCTTGGTCCAGTCTTCATCGTTGAAGCGCTTATCACCACGGTCGGGCTTGGCGACATCCTCAATACTATTATCGGATAAACGCTGGAGTGAATTACTCCAAATTCCCATAAACTGTGAGAATAATTGTGCTTGCGCATCAATGGTGCGCTTGGGGTCAGACATCCAATATTCGGTGACCGTGGATAGTGTTTTGGCAACATCCATCATCGGCTCAACTTGCATTTCGGGCAGCTGGCCATTTTCGCGCGGGGTAATCCATGCTGACGCTGCTTGGCCAGCAGCCTCGACCATGCGGGCAAGGTTCATAGCAAAAC
>JANPBE010000289.1:0-1713 GCA_031430295.1 Phyllobacterium sp. | reverse complement strand
ATGCGCAGTGTCGTCGTCTTTCCCGCTCCCGTAGGCCCCAGTAACACAACGAACGAACCGTCCGGAATTGTCATTGAAACATTATCAAGTGCCTGAGTAGCGCCAAAGCGCTTGCTGACATTATTGAGAATAACTTCAGCCATGTTTCAACACTCCCTCATTACCTTCCGAAACCAAGGCTCTGTCGCGCTCGCCCTCAAAAATAGTCACTGTGCGCGGGTCAAATTCCAACCCGATTGTCTCATCAACACCGACCTTTTGATCGGCGGGAATGCGTGCCTTGATGACACCGTTTGGCGTTGCAATCGTCACAATCTGGGTTGTTCCCAAATATTCGGTCGCAATAGCTTTTCCGCGATATTTTGATGTGTCGGAGAAGTGAATATGCTCGGGACGAACGCCAAGCGTCAGCTGCCCTTTGGCACCTTCACGAGATATTGGTATCTTGAAATCAACGCCGTTCATGTTCACGGACTTGGTTCCAATGCCAATCATGCCGCTAAAATCAAGAAAATTCATTGACGGCGAGCCAATAAATTTGGCGACAAATTTCGTTGCCGGCCAGTCATAGATTTGTTGAGGCACACCGAACTGCTCGACGACACCATGGTTCATCACCACAATCTTATCGCCCATCTGCATGGCCTCAAGTTGGTCATGCGTTACATAAACGGTTGTTGCTTTCATGCGGTCATGCAGCGCGCGCAGCTCCAGCGACATGTGCTCACGAAACTCAGCATCCAATGCACCAAGAGGCTCGTCCATGAAGAAGGCTTTGGGATCGCGAACAATAGCACGGCCAAGAGCCACACGCTGGCGGTCGCCGCCCGAAAGGCCGCCGACTGGCTTGTTCAAAATGTCAGTGATGCCAAGAATTTCAGCAACTTCTGACACCTTCTTCTTAACCGCCGCCGTTGGCATACCCTGACTAAGCAAGGGGTAGGAAATGTTTTTGCCAACATTCATGTGCGGATAGAGCGCAAACATTTGGAAGACAAAAGCGATGTCGCGCTGGCTGGCCGGCTTTTGGCCAACCTCCTCGCCATCGATGTAAATCTCACCGCTGGTGGGCAGTTCAAGTCCTGCCATCATTCGCAAGGTCGTGGTCTTGCCGCAGCCCGATGGTCCGAGCAGCATGAAGAATTCGCCGTCCTCAATCGTGAACGTTGACGACTTCACCGCATTGAACGAACCAAAGTCCTTGCGCACATTTTTTATCATTATCTGTGCCATAGGATCACTCCGGGAAATGGCTGACAATGATGAACATCACCATGCCAATAAGGGTTACGATAAAGGAGTAGGTGAACAGCCACAGTGCGAAGGGTTGCATGAGCATAAACACGCCCAGCGCAATCAGTATGGATGCCAGCATTTCCCACGAGCCGCGTTTTAGGTGCAGCAGACCATCGATAAAGGACGTCATTTGCGAACCGCTCCGAATGTAATGCCGCGAAGCAAATGCTTGCGAAGCAAAATTGTGAAGACCATGACAGGCACGAGGAATATCGTTGCACCCGCCGCGACTGCCGGCCAATCCTGACCACCCACACCGATGATGGTGGGGATGAAGGGAGGTGCAGTTTGCGCTGTGCCCGAGGTCAAGAGAACCGCCAGAGCATATTCGTTCCAGGCAAAGATCAGACAGAAAATAGCGGTCGATGCGATACCTGCGGCGGCTTGCGGCAGCACAACTTTGTAGAAAGCCTGGAA
>JANPBE010000288.1:0-3153 GCA_031430295.1 Phyllobacterium sp. | reverse complement strand
CCCTTGCGGGGAAGGTGGCCGCGTTAGCGGTCGGATGGGGGTGGTCGTGGATATGCTGATGTTCAGGATAGTCATTCGATAAAGTTCTGCAAGATTGCATCTTCATCACCACCCCCATCCGTCGCCTGACGGCGACACCTTCCCCGCAAGGGGGAAGGCTAGTGCCAAATCCTACAAATCCAAAACCAAACGTTCAGGGTTTTCCAAGCTCTCGCGCACGCGCACTAGGAATGTCACGGCTTCTTTGCCGTCGATCATGCGGTGGTCGTAGGATAGCGCCAGATACATCATCGGGCGGATGACAATCTGTCCACCGACAACGACCGGACGCTCTTGGATTTTGTGCATACCCAAAATGCCGGATTGAGGCGCGTTGAGAATGGGCGTGCCCATCAGCGAGCCATAGACACCGCCATTGGAAATGGTGAAGGTGCCGCCCTGCATGTCGGAGAGTTGCAGCTGGCCATCACGCGCCATTTTGCCCAAACGGCCAATGTCTTTTTCGACTTCCGCAATCGACATGCGGTCTGCATCGCGCACGACAGGAACCACGAGGCCCTTTTCCGTGCCGACGGCAACGCCGATGTGGCAGTAGTTTTTATATACAATATCCGTGCCGTCGATTTCAGCATTAACAGCTGGAATTTCCTTCAGCGCATAAGTCACTGCCTTGGTGAAGAAGCCCATGAAGCCGAGCTTTACGCCATGCTTCTTTTCAAATAAATCCTTGTAGCGATTGCGCAAATCCATCACTGCGCTCATGTCCACTTCGTTGAACGTGGTCAAAATCGCGGCGGTGTTTTGCGCATCCTTGAGGCGGCGGCCAATGGTCTGGCGCAGCTTGGTCATACGCACGCGCTCTTCGCGAACCTGATCTTGCGCAGCCGATGCAGGGCGCGGCGCGGCAGTTGGAATTGTCAAAGTAACGGGGGCAGCCGGAGCCGATGCGCCTTTGGCAATGGCCTCAATCACATCGCCTTTAAGCACTTGGCCGCGCTTGCCGGAACCTGAATCAACTGAAACGCCGCTATCAGCCATCATCTTGGCAGCTGATGGCGCAGGTGAAACGGATGCGGCTGGCGCAGCGGCGGCAACAGGTGTGGCAGCCTTGGCAGGCGCGGCAACAGCGGCAGCGCCACCTTCGGAAATCACACCGAGCAGACCGCCCGGTGCCACATTATCGCCGACCTGAACGGTGATCTCGGACAAGACGCCGGATGCGGGCGAGGGCACTTCTACCGACACCTTGTCGGTTTCCAGTTCCAGCAGCACTTCGTCTTGTTTCACCATGTCTCCGGCCTTTTTCAGCCACTTGCCAACGGTTGCCTCAGATACGGATTCGCCCAGTGTCGGTACGCGGATTTCGGTTGCCATTTTTATCTCGCTATTCGTTCGTTCAATTTTCAAATTCTATTTCAAGAGCCTAAAGCGTCCTCAAGGAAAGCCGCAAGCTGTGCCAAATGTTTGGACATCAGGCCCGTTGCTGTAGAGGCCGAAGCTGGACGTCCTGTATAGCGCACGCGCTGATGCTTGGCATCAATATG
This sequence comes from Phyllobacterium sp., assembly GCA_031430295.1. GTDB lineage: Bacteria > Pseudomonadota > Alphaproteobacteria > Rhizobiales > Rhizobiaceae > JANMEX01. The sequence continues at coordinate 1,609 of JANPBE010000288.1, read as the reverse complement.
CGCCAAAACCCATTCCAGATACGGGTCTATAAACGCCCAAGGCCCCATGTTTTTCGGTTCTTCCTGACACCATACCATTTCGGCATTTTTGAAGCGCGATAGCTCGTTAATCAGGGCCTTGGCAGGGAATGGATAGAGCTGTTCTACGCGCAAGAGATAGACATCGTTTGTGCCGCGCTTTTCGCGCTCCTCGTAAAGATCATAATAGACCTTTCCGGAGCAGATCACCACGCGGCGGATTTTACTATCCTTCACCAGCTGGATAGGCGTGTCCTTCAGCATTTGCGCATCGTCCCACAAGAGACGGTGGAACGTCGATTCGCCAGCCATTTCCGACAGTGTGGACACAGCACGCTTGTGGCGCAGCAGTGACTTTGGCGTCATCAAAATCAGCGGTTTGCGGAAATCGCGGCGCATCTGGCGGCGCAAAATGTGGAAATAGTTGGCAGGCGTCGTAACATTGGCGACCTGCATATTATCTTCCGCGCACATCTGCAAAAAGCGCTCAAGGCGGGCGGACGAATGTTCCGGACCTTGGCCCTCATAGCCATGCGGTAGCAAGCACACGAGGCCAGACATGCGCAGCCACTTGCGCTCGCCTGAAGAGATGAACTGGTCAAATAGCACCTGCGCGCCATTAGCAAAATCGCCGAACTGCGCTTCCCACAAGGTCAGCGCGTTTGGGCGCGCCAGCGAATAACCATATTCAAAACCAAGTACCGCCTCTTCAGACAGCATTGTGTTGATGACTTCAAACCGCGCTTGGCCGGGGTTTAGATTTGCCAGCGGAATGTAGCGCTCTTCATTGTTTTGATCGTACAAAACCGAATGACGCTGCGAGAATGTGCCGCGCTCGGAATCTTGGCCCGACAAGCGGATTTTGTGGCCATCCAAACAGAGCGAGCCGAACGCCAGCGCTTCGGCTGCCGCCCAGTCAAAACCCTCGCCTGTTTCAAACATTTTGGCGCGGTTTTCCAAGAAGCGAAGAATGGTTTTGTGCGCGGTGAAATCTTGGGGCAGGGTGGTCAAAACCTTGCCGATTTCTTTGAGTTGCTTCAAAGGAACTGCTGTCTTGCCACGGCGCGGATCATCGGCCTGATCTGCCGAGCGCAGGCCCGACCAGACGCCATCCAGCCAGTCGGCCTTGTTGGGCTTATAGGCCTGACCAGCCTCATATTCGATCTCAAGTTTAGCGCGCCAATCGGCCTTCATCTGCTCATATTCAGATTCGGAAATCGTGCCTTCAGCAATCAGCTTTTTGGAATAAATCCCGGCAGTGGTTTCATGCGCGCGGATGTTCTTATACATAATCGGTTGCGTAAACGCTGGCTCATCGCCCTCATTATGGCCGAAGCGGCGATAGCAGAACATATCCACCACGACGGGCTTGTGGAACTTCATGCGATATTCAACGGCGATTTTCGTCGCAAAAACCACGGCTTCCGGATCATCGCCGTTACAGTGGAAAATCGGCGCTTCGATCATCTTGGCAACGTCAGACGGATAGGGCGAAGAGCGCGAAAAGCGCGGATTCGTCGTAAAGCCGATCTGGTTGTTGATGATGAAATGCACCGTGCCGCCGACGCGGTGACCGCGCAGGCCGGACAGG
>JANPBE010000287.1:0-2626 GCA_031430295.1 Phyllobacterium sp. | reverse complement strand
CTGGTAATTGGCTTTGAGCCGTCGGTGATTGTCGCGATTAGTGGCCAGACTTGCATTTAATCGTGCCAAATTCAACTGAATCGGGATAACACCATGCCAAACCAAATCCATACCGGTCACTGTGCATGCGGCGCTGTTCGCTTCAAAGCTCATGGCGAACTACGTGGTGTGCTTTATTGCCATTGCTCGCAGTGCCGCCGCCAGACGGGGCATTTTTTGGCTTCTACGGCGGTTGAGGATGACAAGCTTGAGGTTGAGGGCGAGGTGACTTGGTTTGTGTCTTCGCCGGAAGCCAAGCGCGGGTTTTGCGGGCGCTGCGGGTCCGGTCTGTTTTGGAAGGGCACGGGCAAAAGTTATACGTCAATTCTCGCCGGTTCGTTTGATGAGCCAAGCGGGCTCAAGGCCAGCGACCATATTTATGTTTCCGATAAGGGAAGTTATTATGAGATCACTGACGGGCTGCCACAACACGAAACGTGGTGAAAACAATGCGGGGACAGTTTACTTTTAGCCTGTCTCTGGTGTTTGTCTTGCCAAGAGTATTTCGTCGCTAAAAGTAAACTGTCCCCGAATTATCTTGGAACCAGACAATGCAACGCCTCATCAATGCCTTTCGCAATTCTCTCGCTGCGTTTCGCCAGCTTGGTTCCTCTGAAAAGGCGTTTCAGCAGGAGCTTTTCATGCTGGTGCTTTCCGTTCCGGTGGCGTTTTACTTTTGGTCCGATGGCTGGATGCGGCTTACGCTGATCGGGGCGGTGGTATTTGTGATGATTGTCGAAGTGCTGAACACTGGCATTGAGGCGGCGTGCAATGCGCTTTCACGGGATTTTAATGCCGATATTAAGATCGCCAAGGATTGCGGCTCGCTGGCGGTGCTGTTGTCGATTGGGATAGCGCTTTGCGTCTGGGCACTCGCGCTGTGGCAACTGCTTTAACGCATCCAAAAAACAGACAATTTTAACTATCTGCGCTTAAAATCCAGCCATACCGCGTTCCCGCGTCACTGGATGGTAAACTCTCATGCAAGCCCAACTTAAACACCCTGAACCGTCGTCAGCCTTTAGCCGACCGGTTGATCTGGTTCATCTCGCCCGCCAAACCATGGGCGACCGCGCGTTGGAGGCTGAAATTCTTGGCATGTTTGCCCGCCAAATGTGCGGCGCGAAGGTGAGCATTGCGCTGAGCAATGCTGATGAGCGCAAGCGCTTGGCGCACACAATTCGTGGCACTGCCGCCAGCGTCGGCGCGTTTCGCGTGGCCGATGTTGCCGAGCGCATGGAAAAAGCGCCGCTGAATAGTGCGCTGGTGCGCGATCTTGAGGATGAGATTGCCGAAGTGCTGAATTTCATCGCTGCAATCAACAGATAAGCACCCGCGCCACACTGCCGGATTGACTATTGCGCATAAGCCTATATCTCCCTGCCAAGTTCTTTTCGCAGGTGAAATATGACCAAACTTACTTTCGTCGCCTTTGATGGCACCCGTTTTGATGTTGATGCTGTCAACGGCTCGACTGTGATGGAAAATGCCATCAAAAATGCCGTTCCGGGCATTGATGCCGAATGCGGCGGTGCGTGCGCTTGCGCAACATGCCATGTCTATGTCGATGATGCCTTTGCTGATGTCGTTGGCAAGCCGCAGGCGATGGAAGAGGACATGCTGGATTTCGCCTTTGATGTGCGCCCGAATTCGCGTCTTTCCTGCCAAATTAAGGTGAGCGATGCCATCGAAGGCTTGGTTGTTTCCATTCCGGAGCGTCAGGCTTAAGGACATAAATTTCGGTTATGCGCATATTTCCGGAATTATTTTGCTTCCCGTTGCTAACTTGATGCGCTTAATCGCACGTCTATCCTATTTATACTCCCAAACGGACATTTCATCATGACTGCTACCATCGAGACCGATATTGTAATCATTGGCGCTGGGCCTGTAGGCCTTTTTGCGGTGTTTGAGCTTGGTCTTTATGATCTGAAATGTCATTTGATCGACATTCTTGATCGTCCGGGCGGCCAATGTGCTGAGCTTTATCCTGAAAAGCCGATTTACGACATTCCGGCGTGGCCAGAAATTTCCGGCCAAGCGCTGACTGACAAGCTTATGGAGCAAATCCGTCCGTTCCATCCGACATTCCATTTCAACCGCATGGTTTCGGAATTGTCGAAAGAAGAAGACGGCCGTTTCCGCACTGTGACGGATGAGGGCGAAGTGTTCCTGTCCAAGGTCGTCGTCATCGCCGCTGGCGGTGGTTCGTTCCAGCCAAAGCGCCCGCCGGTTCCCGGCATTGAGGCCTTTGAAGGCAAGAGCGTGTTTTACGCCGTGCGCCGCATTGAAGAGTTCCGCGATCAGGATGTGCTAATTGTTGGCGGCGGCGATAGTGCGTTGGATTGGACGCTCAATCTTCAGCCTGTCGCTAAGAGCGTAACGCTTATGCACCGCCGTCCTGAGTTCAAAGCAGCGCCGGACAGCGTGAAAAAGATGTTCGCGCTGGTGGAAGCCGGCAAGATGAAGTTTGAAGCCGGTCAATTGGCCTCGCTACAGGGCGATGATGGCCAGTTGTCGTCCGTCACCATCAAGGGTGCGGATGGCGAAAAAGCCATCAATGCCACGCGCCTGTTGCCGTTTTTCG
>JANPBE010000286.1:0-7293 GCA_031430295.1 Phyllobacterium sp. | reverse complement strand
GGGCTGCACGCCCCAAAGCCGCGAGCCGGACCAAGCGCCTGTGCGCCCGAAGGCGGTAATAACTTCGTCGGCAATCATCAGTATCCCATGCTTGTCGCAAATGGATCGCATCATCGGCATAAAGGTTTCATGCGGCACAATGAGCCCACCGGCACCAAGCACCGGCTCCATGATAAAGGCCGCGATTGTATCCGCGCCTTGGAACGCTATTTCTTCCTCAAACAGCGCGGCGATACGCTGGCTGATAACCGCGCCATCTGTCGTATCAAACGGGTTGCGGTAATCCCACGGCGCGGGCAGGTGGAACGTGCCCGGCAACAATGGCTCATAAGCGCGGCGGAAGTTAGCATTGCCATTAACCGATGCGCCGCCAAAATGCGTGCCGTGATAGCCCTTTTTCAGCGAGAAAAACTTAGTCCGCTCCGGCTGGCCTTTGAGCTTATGATATTGCCGCGCCAGCCGCAGCGCGGTCTCCACAGAGTCTGAACCACCCGATGTATAGAAGGCGCGGGTGAGGCCCTCCGGCTTGAAAAACTCGGTAAGTTCCCAAGAGAGTTCAATCATTGGCGCATTGGTTGTGCCACGAAATGACGAGTAGTAAGGCAGTTCATCCAGCTGGTCGCGGATGGCCTTTTTTATTGGTTCGCATGAATAACCAAGATTGACATTCCAAAGCCCGCCGACAGCATCCAGCACCGTCTTGCCGTTCAAATCCGTGATTTCAACACCACTGGCTTTGTGAATAATCTTCGGTGGATTGGCACGCATTTCGCCAGCGTGCGCCATCGGATGCCACAAATGTTTGGCATTATTTTCAGTGAGAAAATTGGCTTCACGCATGGAAAAGTTCCTTCATATTTATGCCGAGCATCGTCAATGCCTCGTGGTAGCTAGTGGCGGGATTAGTTACATCAAAGTGGACTGTGGGAATGTGCACCGCGCGCGCGCCATCGACGTTTTTCTTCTGGTCATCGACGAATACGCAGGCGCTGGCCGGAAGTTCCAGCTCGTCAAGACATAGCTGGTAAGCGCGGGCATCAGGCTTCAAGATTTTGGTGTAGGTTGCGTCCACAATCACATCAAATAGGTCAATCAGCGGGAAGCGTTTGCGAAATTCTACACCGTAAAATAGGTCGAGTTCGTTGGACAATATCGCAAGTTTGAATCCCTGCGTCTTCGCCGTTTCAATCGCAATCCGTGCCTCAGGGCGCAGCACAAGTTCGGCCTCAGCGCCGCGCGCGGCTTGAACAAACTCCATCATCGATGTCCAGTTTTTGCCTGCCAGCGCGCCCACCTCGTTTGTGCGCGTCATCCAATAATCACGCTCAGTAATTTCCTGTTTTTGCATCGAAACCCAAAGGGGATCGCTCGAGGGATCGAACGGCCCACGCCACGTCAACGTCCCTGCTTCGAGGCCAAGTGCCTTTTCCGTCAGATCATGAGTCTCAAACAGTGTGCGCGTCACCACGCCGCCAAAGTCCAATATCAAGGCACGTTCAGAACTCATTTCACGCCCGCCGGAATGATGCCGTCTGCTACCCACGCATCAAATATCTGTAAGGCTTTGGCGGCAAACGCAGCGCTGTTGATGTGGTCTGGAATTTCGTGCATTTCGACAGGCGAGCGCACTGCCAAACGCATAGCTTCATTGAATGCGTGCAGCCCTTCCGGATCATGCAAAGGCTCGCCTTCTTGGTCCCATTCTTCTATGCCGCCAGCGGGGAGAATAAACGCCACCGGTCCCCAGGCACGGTCAAGCTTGTGGCCAATTGTGCGTGCAGTTTTGCGGCGGCCTTCATAGTCTGTCGTGATGGAACCAATCAGGCGGTTATGCGCGTGATAAGGACGGTCTTTGAACCGCTCTGGCAACGGTGCCCAAGATGGTATGTCCACCATATCGATGGCACCCGGTGCAACAATTTGCGGTATGCCCGCTTTTGCAGCATTTTCTAGGCGGTCCCAGCCTGATGATGTGGCAAGCACATCGTTATCGTGATTGACCACCTCTTGCAGCGAAAAATCCATAACGGCAGCAAAACCATTCTGCGCGGCAACCGATTCGTAAGCCCGCCCGCCCATCCCGGTGGTGTGAAAAACGGCAACTTCGTAACCACGCTTTTCAAGCTCGGGCTTCAAAGGAACCATATATCTCAAGCAGCTTTTTCCCAGTGACGTCATGCCGATCACAGGTTTATCAGATTGGGGTTTAACACTGGATTTCGCAGCCCCAACCACAGCGCCGCAGGCTTGGCTGAGAACAGACTTACAAATCGAATTGAGGCCATAAAGCCCGCCCGCCCAGAGGATCATCATCAGGTCAGTCGAAATGCGATCTGGCGGAATGAGGTGCGAAAATGAAATGGTAGAGACAACAAATTTTGGTACACCCAACGGCAGTGCTGCAGCAACATCGAGTGCCAGGTCAGTGCCCATTGAGCCGCCTAAAATGAGGGTGCCGTCCATCTTTTCATTGTCGTATAAATGACGTGCCAGTTTAGACGCGCCTGTTGCCATCAACGACATCGCCGAGTTTTCATCACCGGAGTTGATGACGCCTTCGATGGTGGTTCCAGCAGCCTGCGCAACATCATGCTTTGAATAGTCCGGCTTGAATTTGGCATCGCCCAATACAGACACATCCATAAACAAAGGCGTTCCGCCTGCATCTTTAATGCACGCGCTCATAAAGGCCAGTTCATCAGATTTGGTATCACCTGTGCCGATCAGCAATATTTTCGGATTTTCCAAGTTTAGCTCCCTAGCGCGTTAAGACGCTTTGCGAAATTGAACAGGTTTGCCGTAAAGGCGCAGCGAAATATTCTGCGCCGCCTGCCGCACCAATGTGCCATTAGCCTCAATGCTGGCTTGCGATGTCCTAGACGTGGGCATGGCCACCGCAATCGAACCAATCGGCTTACCGCGATTATCAATGATTGCCGCCGCGACGGAGTGGACGCCGTCCTCTAACGACTGGTTACTGATCGAATAGCCCCGCACTTTGGTTTCTTGAATGGATGTTAAGAGAGTATCTCGATCTGTCGGCGTCGCTTTTGTGAAGGCCTCCAGAGGCTTGCGCATAATGCTTTCCACAAATTGCGGCGTGGAGGCTGCAAGAAATGCCATGCCTGACGCCGTCGCGTGGAGCGGCAGCTTTTGGCCCGTAGTCAAAATAACACGATTTGCCTTGTCGGACTGCTCCGTACAAATCGAGATGAGGACACCCGCACCATATTCAGCGGCATGAACCGTTTCGCCTGTCACCTCGGACAATTGCTTCACGATGGGATAGGCCGTTTTATAAAGCGGAAAACGCTCTTCACGGGCACGGCCAAGCATTTGTAATGTGGGACCAAGCATGTAGGCGCGCGTCACTTCATCTTGCTCGACAAAGCCATTTGCCACCAATTCCAAGAGCAATCGCCGCGTTGTGGCTTTGTCAAAGCCAGAGAGGCGGGCAAGATCGGTCAAGCCGTAAGACGCATCAATATCCTTCAGGAAATCGAGCAAACCAAGGGCTTTGCTGACTGTTCCCATTGCCGCTTAACCTCCCAATTTGCTTAACATGTGAAACAGCTTGACATTGTCCATAAAAATTTGCAAGTCTATATTTGCACCATTGGTTCAAATAATGAAACTCTAGGTGATTGTATTGTTACCACTTCGGAGGAGGGATCCATGGTAGACACAACATCAGCGGCGGGGACAAACCAGCTGCGCAAAAACAGCCTCGGTGTCGGCGCTGTCACATTTCTGGTCATTTCAGCAGCGGCACCGTTAACCGCCGTCGCTGGCGGCGTTCCAATCAGTATGTTGCTTGGCAACGGCGCCGGTATCGCTGGAACTTATGTTCTCGTTACCGCTATTTTATTGATGTTCTCGGTTGGCTATGTCGCCATGGCGCGACACATTTCCAGCGCTGGCGGTTTTTATGCATTCGCGGCGCGGGGTCTTGGCGGCCGCATTGGTGGCGCATCCGCGCTTATCGCCATTCTATCCTATAATGCGATGCAGATCGGCATTTTAGGTCTTCTAGGTGCCGCAGCCGGTGCCACATTTGGTGTTATGCCTTGGTGGGCTTGGAGCTTCTTGGCAATCGCCTTGGTCGGCATTCTTGGGTATCGCCAAGTGGACTTGTCCGCAAAAATATTGATGGTTTTGGTAGCGCTGGAGTATTTAATAGTTCTAATTGCTGACGCAGCTATTTTTATGGCAGGCGGTGACAGCGGTCTGAATGCACAGCCATTTAGCATGACGCAGATGAACTCCGGGTCTCCAGCAATCGGCATTTTGTTCTGCTTCGCAGCCTTCATCGGCTTTGAGGCCACTACAATCTATTCCGAGGAAGCCCGTGACCCGCACACAACAGTGCCACGCGCCACTTATTATTCAGTAATTCTCATCGGCGTGTTTTATGCATTGACTTCATGGTTGATGGCCGTCGGCGCTGGTGTTGATAAGCTTCTGCCAACACTTCAGGCCTTGCCGGACCCAACAACATTCTTGTTTGATTTGACGGGCCGATATGTTGGTGGCCTTGCAGCACAAATCATGGGCATTTTGTTTGTCTCCAGCCTGTTCGCCGGAGTTGTGGCATTCCACAATGGCGTTGCCCGCTACAAGTATGTTGCTGGCCGCGAAGGTATCTTGCCGGATGCTGTAGGCGTCACTCACGATGTTTACCAAAGCCCGCATGTTGGCTCTATCATTCAAACAATCCTGGCCGTGCTTGGTGTTGGCTTGTTTGCGGTTCTCGGTCTTGACCCTGTGCTGAACCTCTTCACATGGCTCACTCAGCTCGGCACTCTGGGTATTCTTGGACTAATGGCGATAAGCTCCTTCTCCGTTATTGCCTTCTTCGGCAAGGACCCGATGGGCGAAAGCGCACTTTCTACTAAGATCTTGCCGGCAATCACCGGCGTGATATTGGCGGGATTGTTCATTTATATTTTTGCAAAGTTTGGTGATTTGACAGGTGCGGTCGGCTCGCTTGGCATCATCTTGCCATCGCTGGTTATTGTGGCTGGAATTGTCGGCTACATCCTTGCTGGTAATCTTGCCAATCGTGATCCGGCAAAGTTTGCCCGTATTGGCGCAAACAACTAATCAGACCTAATTCTACGGGGCGGCGGGCTATCGCCGCTCTTTCTACCTTCAGATTATTCGCGCGGTTTGATCAGGGTCTTCGCCATGAGCTTTGCACAGTCAATCACTATTGACGATCTTGATAGCGATCCGTACGCGGTGTACGCGCGACTGCGACGTGAAGAACCCATCGCGTTTGTCCCTTGCGCCAACGTGTGGATGGCAACTAGTTGGGACGATGTCGATTATATCACCAAAAATCCAGATATTTTCTCGGCAGAGGCACCCACTTCACCAGTTGCGCGGTCATTCGGAAACCCGACTATCATCACCACGGATGGTCCCGTCCACAAAGAATTGCGTGGTATTATTGAACCAGAATATCGCCCACGCCCAGTAATGGGTTATATAGATGCGCTTGTGCGTCCAATAGCTGAACAGCATTTGGATGCACTCCAAAACAATGCAGAACTTATGGCGAATTATTTTGAGCCCATATCTGCGCTCAGCTTAGCGCGCTCCTTCGGTTTGAATGAGGTCGATGTTTCCTTGTTGCGACGTTGGTTTCACGGGTTGAGCCAAGGCGCAATCAACTACGAGCAAGACCCGAAACGCCAAGCGATATCGGATGAAACCTGCGCGGAAATTGACGCGGCACTTCTGCCAATATTGGAAGATTTGGCGGCACATCCAAACAAGTCCCCGCTGTCCCATATGCTGCATCATGGTATGCCAGCAGGGCAAACTCGCGATCCGCATTTCATTTTACCTTCTGTTAAAGTCACGCTACTTGGTGGAATGCAAGAACCTGGGCACGGCGCCGGGTCTATACTTGTTGGCTTATTGCAAAACCCAGAGCAGATGGCGTTGGTGTTAAGCAACAAGGACGAATGGTTATCGCGCGCTGTCGATGAAGGTCTGCGCTGGATTGCGCCCATTGGCACGCAAATGCGCGTCACCACAAAAGCTGTTGAAATAGCAGGCGTGGTCATTCCTGAAGGTGCACCGATTGCCGCCGTTTTGGCTTCCGCCAATCATGACGAAACCAAGTTTCCGGATGGGCACCTGTTTGATATCCGGCGCCCTAAATCTTCATCCGCCACATTTGGATTCGGCAGCCACTTTTGTGCTGGTAAATGGTTTGCCAAGGCGCAAATAGAGATAGCCCTGCGGGTATTGCTTGAGCGCTATCCGAATATTGCCTTTGAAAAAGGGTTCACGCCCGTTTTTAAAGGCTGGGAATTTCGTGCTCCCACTGCACTTGACGTTACTTTGAATTGAAAGCCAGCTACATGTCCCAATCCGAAATCAACCGCCTGCGCCAGCTTACCATTCCGTCGCAGTCTCTCTTCATCGGCGGCAAACATATTGCAGCCTCGGACGGCGCAAACTTGGATGTAATTTCGCCGATAGACGGCAAGGTCATCACAACAATTGCACGCGGTTCGGCGTTGGACGCGAATATCGCGGTAAAGGCCGCAAGAGCGAGTTTTGAAAGTGGCGTCTGGTCGCGCGCAGCGCCGGATTATCGCATGAAAATCATGCATAAAATCGCTGACCTCATCGAACATCATGCGCTTGAACTGGCGGTTCTTGGCGTGCGCGATAATGGCACTGAAATTTCAATGGCAATCAAAGCCGAGCCGGGAAGTGCGGCCGGAACTTTTCGCTATTATGCCGAAAGCATCAACAAAGTTTACGGTCAGATAGCACCTACTGCGGAAAATATCCTGGGTCTCATCCACCGAGATCCAGTTGGTGTGGTGGCGGCAATCGTGCCGTGGAATTTCCCGATGATGATTGGTTCGTGGAAAATCGCACCAGCTTTGGCGGCGGGAAATAGTGTGGTTCTAAAGCCTGCCGAAGTTGCCTCTCTTTCACTTTTACGACTCGCAGAATTATGCGCCGAGGCCGGATTGCCAGATGGCGTTCTGAATGTCGTCACGGGCAAAGGCACGGCTTGCGGCGAGGCGCTTGGGCTTCACATGGATGTCGATGTTATGTCCTTTACAGGCTCCGGATTTGTCGGGCGTAAACTAATGGAGTATTCCGCGCGCTCAAATATGAAGCGCTGTTATCTGGAACTTGGCGGCAAATCTCCCAACGTAGTTTTCGCCGATGCGCCGGATTTGGACCGTGCCGCGAAAGTGTCCGCGCAAGGCATGTTCAGAAACTCCGGCCAAGTCTGCGTGGCGGGTTCGCGGCTTTTGG
>JANPBE010000285.1:0-6482 GCA_031430295.1 Phyllobacterium sp. | reverse complement strand
ATCGGCGTCATCGGCGGGCGTTAAAATCCGCGCTGCTGGCCAACTGGCGCGGTCGTTCTGCGCTTCCGGTGCTCACGTACTTAAGTACGCTCCGCTCCGGTTCTCGAACATCCGCGCTATTTGACTCATCATCACGAATTTTGGAAACTCCGCGCTGATGGCCAACTAGCGTGGGTGCTCTGCGCTTCCTGACCCAAAACCGTCATTCTCGGGCCGCGCAGCGGAACCGGGAATCCAGATTTGTGAAGGTGGATAGTGGGACTCAAACGACGGACCAGCGGACTTCGCATCTGTATTTTGTTCGCTCACGGCTCTGGATTCCGGCTCTGCGCTGCGCTTGGCCGGAATGACGGAATAGTGAGTATTTTCAGAGCGATATACAAAGCATATCGCTACTTTTTGCGCAGTTTTTCTCTTGTGGTTATGCGGGCGGCGGCTTCTTGGCCGCCTTCGGTGGTCATGCGCGAGATGATGGCTTCTACCAGCGCCAGAAGGCCCGAAGCTGAGTCCCAGGCGGAGGGGACGGCGGTGCGGGCGGTGATGACGTGTTTGGCAACGCGGGCAATGGGAGAGAGCCATTGGTCGGTAAACAAAACGATGGTGACGCCGCGCTCGGCGGCTTGGCTGGCATAGCTGATGAGGCTGTCTTGATAGCGGCGGATGTCGAAAATTACCAGCACATCGCGCTTGCCCATATCCACCAGCTGGTCACGCCAATTGGCTTCTTGGCCGGAAATATGGCTGACGCCTTTGCGGATAACGCGCAAATGGGCGGCCATGAAGCCGGCGATATGATCAGTGAAATTGCCGCCGATAAGATGAAGGTTCAGCCGCGTATCGCCGAGCAATGCAGAAAGGCGGTTGAGATCCGCACCGCTGTTATGGCGAAATGTTTCGCTGATATTTTCGATGATGGCATCGACAAAGGCTTCGGCAAATTCGCCCTTGCTGCCCGTTGCCGGTCGGGCGGAGCGGGCCAGCGGCGATTGCAATTGCTCCATCACTTCGGCCTGTAATACTGACTGAAACTCGGCGTAGTTTTGGAAACCAAGGCGGTTTATAAAGCGCAAAATGGTGGGCGAACTGACAGCGGCACGGGTGGCGAATTCAGCCACGGTTTTAAGGCCGATCAGCGGATATTCTGCCACCAGTGTTTGCGCCGCGCGGCGCTCGCCTGCAGGCAGGCCATCAATCGCGTGGCTGATGCGTTCGGAAATACTGTCTGTCATATCGTCCCCGTCTATAGTCATTCTAAGGGGAAACAGAATTTAGAAAATGTCAATTGACAGGTGAAAATTTTACGTATCAAATCATACACAAGGACCAGTAATAATAAAATTCGTTTCATACGATACATTTGGCCTTGAGGGATGGAATTGGGAATAGCAAGCGCTGCAAAGCGGGATGTTCCGCATTTTGACGCCGCCGTTTCGGTTGACAACCGCGACGGGCAGGGCGCATTTGTTATTGTTTGCGACCATGCATCCAATTTCGTGCCGGATGAATTTAACGGACTTGGCCTCAGCCATAGTGACTTGCAGCGCCATATTGCGTGGGATCCCGGCGCTCTCGCCGTTTCGCAAGTAATGTCCAAAAATCTTGATGCGCCGCTGGTACGCTCCAATGCTTCGCGCCTTTTGATTGACTGTAACCGTCCGCTCGATGCGCATGATTTGATTGCTGTGAAAAGCGAGAGCACGGATATTGCTGGCAACATTGGTTTGACAGCAGCGCAAAGTGCCGAGCGTATCGCGCGGTTTTATGATCCGTTTCATGGCGCGATTGAGGAAGTTGCTCAGGCCAAAATTGCTGCTGGCCAGCAGCCCGGCTTTATCGCGGTGCATAGTTTTAATCCCACCTATCGCGGCGTTTCGCGGCCTTGGGAAATCGGGATCATCCATGATGAAGCGTCTGCTTGGGCGCTTTCGATGGTGACGCAAATTGGCGCGCAGACTGGTTTTACCGTTGGCGTCAACGAGCCTTATTCTCCTGAAGATCGCGTTTATTTCACGCTGACGCGCCATGCGCGCAGTCGTGGACTACCTGCGGTTATGATCGAAATCAGGAATGATGAAATTACAACTCCTCAAGAGCAAATAAAATGGGGCAACTTGCTTTCAAAGGTTGCCGACGCGGGATTCAAGGAGTTGAATGCAGCGGGGGCACTTCGGGTTCAGGCTTGATAGGTCAACGCAAAAAAGAAACTAAAAGGGTGAACGTCAACGTTCGGAGGGAAGTAGAAATGGCTGATAAATTACACGACCATGATGAGGATATAAAAATCCTACATGGCATGGGCTATGCCCAAGAACTGTCTCGAAGCATGTCGAAGTTTTCAAACTTCGCGATTTCATTTTCAATCATCTGCATTTTGTCAGGTGGTATCAATTCGTTTGCGCAGGCTATCTCGTCGGTTGGCGGCGCTGGCGCTGGCATCGGCTGGATTGTTGGCTGTGTGATTTCCGGGATGTTTGCACTGGCTATGGCGCAGATTGCATCGGCCTTCCCGACAGCGGGCGGGCTTTATCACTGGGGCTCAATTTTGGGCAACCGGTTTACTGGTTGGATGACGGCATGGCTTAATCTTTTGGGCCTCATAACGGTTCTGGGCGCCATCAATATCGGCACGGCTTATTTTTTTGCTGGCACCTTTGGCGGCATGTTTGGCTTTACGGGCACTGATACGCAGGTTGTGATTTTTGTGGCTGTTATCACTGCCATCCAAGCCTTGTTCAACCATCTCGGCATTAAGATCACCACTATGTTGACCGACGTGTCTGGCTACATCATTTTGGCAACGACAGCAGTTCTTGTCGCGGCGTGCCTCTACTTCGCGCCTGCCATTGATATATCGCGCCTGTGGACCTTCACAAACTACTCAGGCGCTGCCGGTGGAAACGTATTCCCGCAATCAGACAATATGGGCTATTTGTTCCTGTTGTGCTTGTTGCTGCCGGTTTACACCATCACTGGTTACGATGCGTCCGCGCATACGGCGGAAGAGACCATCGGTGCGGCCACATCTGTGCCACGCGGCATTATAACGTCGGTGTTCTGGTCATCATTGATTGGCTGGATCATGATTTGCGCCATTACTTTGGCTATTCCAGATCTGTCAGTTGCGGCGGGTCAGGGCTTTAGCATGTTCTATCTGACTATGGATGCAATCCTACCTGCGACACTCAAAAATGTTATGTATCTCGGCATTTTGATTACCCAGCTTTTGTGCGGTCTTGCGACTGTAACATCTGCGAGCCGCATGCTGTTTGCGTTTTCGCGCGATGACGGTGTTCCTGGCGTGTCTAAGGCGCTGTCGTCTGTTTCACCTAAATATCGCACGCCTGTAAATGCGATCTGGACGGCAACTGTGCTCAGCATTCTCTACGTGTTGCTGGCCATGTCTATCAAGGTTGGCGAAACTTCGATCTATGTCATCGTTGTGAACTCAACACTGGTCTTCCTGTTCCTGTCGTTCACTGTGCCGCTGGTTGCGGGCTTGTTCGCCTATGGTACTGCCAAGTGGCCAAATCCGGGCCCATGGGCGATGTCAGAGGGTCTCTATAAGTTGGTAACTGTGTTGTCAGTCGTTGGTATGGCGATCATTCTTTATATCGCTGTGGCTGCGCCAAATGAGCGTGTGT
Organism: Phyllobacterium sp.; assembly: GCA_031430295.1. GTDB lineage: Bacteria > Pseudomonadota > Alphaproteobacteria > Rhizobiales > Rhizobiaceae > JANMEX01. The sequence goes on along the minus strand of JANPBE010000285.1, from coordinate 2,841 downwards.
TGTGGGTAGTTTTAGGCTTCCTCGCGCTGGCATTGGTTGTGTGGTTTGGTTTTGAAAACCGCCGCTTCCAAGGCCCGCCGATTGGTGAGGCTGCGATTGCCAAGCGTAAGGCGGCGATTGCGGCTGCTGAGCGCGCGGTCGGTCAGGCTTAATTAAAGTGATAAATCCATGCGGCCGGTGCGAGCCGGCCGCATTTCAGTTTCAAGATAAAAAGTAACAATGTGAGTGGAATAAATGGCCGGAAATTTGAGCTTTGAGCAGTTGAGCCAAGATGTTGCCAGCGGCGAGATTGATACCGTTTTGGCATGTATTGTGGACATGCAAGGCCGCCTTATCGGCAAACGATTTTTGGCGTCATTCTTTGTAGAATCCGCTCACGAAGAGACACATGGCTGCAACTATTTGCTGGCCAACGACATTGATATGGAGCCGGTGCCCGGCTATCAAGCGGCCTCATGGTCGAAGGGCTATGGCGACTTTGTTATGAAGATTGACATGTCCACACTGCGCCGCGTTCCGTGGTTGGAAAAGACGGCACTGGTACTGGCAGACGTGCAAGACCATCATCACCACGAAGACTTACCGCATTCACCGCGCGCGATTTTGCGACGCCAAGTTGCCCGTTTGAAAGAGCGCGGCTGGATGGCTTACTTCGCCTCGGAACTCGAATTTTTTCTTTTCAATGAGACGCATGATACGGCGCGCGCCAAGCATTGGTCAGGCCTGAATACGGCCTCGCCCTATATTGGCGATTACAACATTGGCATCACCACGAAGGAAGAGCCCTACATGCGTGCGATCCGCAATGGATTAAACGGCGCGGGCATTCCGATTGAAAATTCCAAGGGCGAGTGGGGCCCGGGCCAAGAAGAGATCAACGTGCGTTACGCCGAGGCGCTGGATATGGCCGATAACCATGTCATCATGAAAAACGGCTGCAAGGAAATTGCCGATTTGATGGGCAAGTCCATCACGTTTATGGCTAAGTACAATTATGGCCACGCGGGTAACTCCAGCCACATCCATAATTCACTATGGACTGAAGACGGCAAACAATCACTGTTTCTGGATAAGACCCAAGAGTTTGGCATGACCCCGCTGATGCGCTCGTGGGTGGCCGGACAGATGAAATATGCGCAGGATTTCACTTACTTTCTCGCGCCTTATATAAACTCGTACAAGCGCTTTATGGTGGGCACTTTTGCACCGACGAAGATTATCTGGTCGGACGATAACCGCACGGCTGGCTTCCGCCTTTGCGGCGCGGGCACAAAGGCTATCCGTATTGAATGCCGTATTGGTGGCGCGGACTTGAACCCGTACCTTGCCTTTGCCGCGCTGATTGCGGCGGGCTTGGCTGGCATTGATGAAGGCCTTCAACTAGACAAGCAGTTTGAGGGCGATGCTTACGCTGGCGAGAAACTCACTGAAATCCCCAAGACGTTGCGCGAGGCGACAGTGTTTTTGGAAAAAAGCAAGATGATGCGTGATGCCTTTGGCGATGTGGCCATCGAGCATTATTTGCACACGGCGCGCTGGGAACAATTTGAATATGACCGCCGGATAACGGATTGGGAACTGCATCGCGGGTTTGAAAGGTACTGAGGTTGGGCGCGACTATTTACACAGTCGCGAACGTCACTCCGGACAAGCGCAGCGCAGATCCGGAAACCATAGGCGTGGTGTCGTGGGATGAATTGCGGGGGTTGGTAACGGCGTTGACAATCGGTTACTATCCGTCTCTGGATTCCGGATCTGCGCTGCGCTTGTCCGGAATGACGCAGCGCAAGTGACTACGAAACACTGGCAACAGCCAATAGTCAGACATAATTACTAGACCGATACAATTGGAGTCACAAACTTGGAAACAATAAAACTCATCTCACCAATTGACGGGTCAATCTATGCAGAGCGTCCGGTGATTACTGATAAGGCGCTGGCCAAAGTGCTGGCGACTTCCAAGGCGGCGCAGGCTAAATGGGTGCTCAATACGTTTGAGCGGCGCGGCAAGCTGTGCCTCAAATTCCTTGATGCGCTTATGTCGATGAATGACGAAATAACCACGGAAATTGCCTGGCAGATGGGCCGGCCCGTGCGCTACGGCGGCGAAAAGGGTGGTGTTGAGCAACGCACCAAATTTGTGGTCGCCAATGCCAAGAAGGCGTTGAAGCCGATGGTGATTGAGAAGTCTGACAGCTTCCGTCGCTATATCAAGCATGTGCCACTAGGCACTGTGCTGGTGATTGCGCCGTGGAATTATCCATATCTCACGACCATCAACACCATTATTCCAGCGCTGATGGCGGGCAATTCGGTCATCCTCAAACATGCTGCGCAGACGCTAATTGTTGGCGAGCGTTTTGCCAAAGCCTTTGAAATGGCGGGCCTGCCAAAAGGCCTATTCCAGAACATTGTGATGAACCATGGCCAGACTGAGGCCTTGCTGGCCTCCGGCCAAATTGACCATTGCAACTTTACTGGCTCCGTGGCCGGGGGCCGCGCCATTGAGCGGGCGGCAGCTGGAACGTTTATGACATTAGGCCTAGAGCTTGGCGGCAAAGACCCAGCCTATGTCCTGCCGGATGCCAATGTGGATGCAGCAATCGAAACGTTGGTGGACGGCGCATTTTACAATTCCGGCCAATGCTGTTGCGGCATTGAGCGCATTTATGTGCACGAAAAAGTCTATGACGAATTTGTCGAAGGCGCGGTGAAGCTTACAAAGACTTACAAAGTAGGCAATCCGCTTGACCAAGACACCACGATGGGACCGATGGCGCAGGCGCGCTTTGCGGACTTTATCCGTGAGCAGAAGGCCGAAGCCCTGCGCGGCGGCGCGAC
>JANPBE010000284.1:0-1374 GCA_031430295.1 Phyllobacterium sp. | reverse complement strand
AGATGAAAATGAATAAGACCCATTTGTTACTTGCAGCTTCGGCACTCATCGCGTCATTTGCCGCCGTTTCGGTTGCCAATGCTGAGACAGTGCGCGATCATCGCAAATGTCCGGTGTTGGACCCCAATTGCCGCGATCATCGTGGTCCTGTTGTTGTGGTTCCGCCACGGCCAACTCCGGGTGGCGGCACTGTGATTATTGATCCCATCCGCCCGCCTCGTCCTCATATTCCGCCAGTGGTGGTGATTGATCCTTCGCCACCCCGGCCGATGCCCGGTGATGTTTTTGGTATCTCGTGCAAAATGGGCCGCAATATTTTGAGGGCGCAAGGCTATTCCGATATTCGCGCCTATGACTGCCAAGGCCGCTCATATGGCTATTTCGCCCGTCACTATCGCCACTGGGTTAAGGTTAAGATGAACCTGAATGGTCAGATTTTATCTGAGCAAAAAGTGCGGTTTTAAGCGGCCGTTTATGGAACTTCGTCCATGGGGCCGTATCACTGCGGCCTCATGCTTCGCAGATTGCATTCAGTTTGTCGCACTGGCGATTTTTTGTGGCTCTTGCTCCGCCTCAAGCAATGTGTCGATACGGTCGCGCTCTTTCTTGAATGAGACAAGATCGCTGCCCGACAATCCCTTGCCGCTTGGCAGGCGCACGGCCATGGAATCCACTTTTGTGCCGTTGATAATCAGCTCATAGTGAAGGTGCGGGCCTGTTGAAAGTCCGGTGGAGCCAATCGCGCCGATGACTTGGCCTTGGCGGACTTTTGCTCCCTCAAACACATCTTTGGCGATTTTGCTTTGATGTGAGTAGGATGATTCGTAGCCGTTGGCGTGTTTTATGACCGTTTGGTAGCCATAGCCGGATGTCCAGCCGGCGCGCTCGACCACACCATTGCCTGCGGCAAGGATAGGCGTTCCAACGGGGCCAGCCCAGTCCGTGCCGGCGTGCAATTTCATGTAGCCGAGAATCGGATGGCGGCGCATGCCGAAGCCGGAAGTTAAATGACCGCCGGGCGCGGGGACACGCAGCAGGAATTGCTGTGAGCTTCCGCCTTTTTCGTCATAATACCCTGACGTGCCATCATCATTTCTGAAACGGTAGAACTTATGGTCAGTACCGCTGAAATGCGCATCGACGAATAAGACGTCTGAATCTTCTGTTGGTTTGTCTTGCCCCTCAGCGATCGAATAGAAAATCTTCATCGTATCGCTGGGGTTTATCTGCGCCTGAAAATCGACCTCAGCGGCCAGCATCTTGATGAGCTGTTTGGCCATGCGCGGTGTCAAATCATAAGCGTAAGCCGCACGGTATATGCCATCATAAACACTTGGCAAATCGCCCCGCACACGCGGTGGCAACGGCGCGCCG
>JANPBE010000283.1:0-1023 GCA_031430295.1 Phyllobacterium sp. | reverse complement strand
CATCATCGCCGTCTTCTTCTTCTTCCGCTTCGTCATCTCCTTCGACTTCGATATCTTTATTATCCACTGCCTCTTCATCGACATCAACATCCGCAATCTCGCGGGCGTGGCCCGCATCGGTGATAACGCCCAAATAGCCCGGCACTGTGCTGACATTTGCGGCATTGGCAAATTTCTTCGATTCAATCTTATCGCCCATCGCCTTAATGGCTTTTGGCTTCGGCCCGATGAACACTATGCCTTCAGCCTCCAGCGCCTCGCAGAAAGACGCGCGCTCCGACAGAAAGCCATAACCCGGATGAACCGCCTGCGCTCCCGTCGTCTTGCAGGCAGCAATGATTTTTTCCGGAAGCAGGTAACTCTGCGCGGCAGGCGCGGACCCGATGTGAACCTTCTCGTCCGCCATCTCGACATGCATCGCGTCCACATCAGCATCGGAATAAACCGCAACGGTTTTGATGCCCATGCGCTGCGCAGTCTTGATGACACGGCAAGCAATCTCGCCGCGATTGGCAATCAGAATTTTCGTGAACAAGCCTGCCTCCCAGAATGTCTAGTCAACGTTTAGGCGTTGTCGCTTCCCCACTCAAGCCGACGAAGGGATTAGATTTTGAAATAAGTCGGTGCGATTTTTCGTGTGAAAGACCAAAACAAAAAAGCCGATCATGTCCGACCGGCCTTCGTATCGTTTCCGCACTGTTTGCGTATCATGTTCGAGCGGTCTTTGGGCGCGCGGCGTACGCAATCCGACCGGTTCTCGACCGTTTGCCGACCGTCAGGCGACCTTATCCAACAGCTTCATCAAGTCCGGATGAATGGACGGCGACTCACGCTTCAAAAACTCAATTAACGTGCGCTCGTTAGCGTGCAATTTGCCGTCCCGCCCCATGCGATCCGCCACCCATTGCGCCTCCGATTGGGTCACGACTTCGTTCGTCGCATACTCGGTCTCGCGTACGGCATTTAACACCTTCGCACGAGATTCCACTGATAAATCAGTGGCATAAGCATCTTTAACAGCAC
>JANPBE010000282.1:0-1243 GCA_031430295.1 Phyllobacterium sp. | reverse complement strand
GCCAGCGAGATGAGCAAGACCGGCATCAACCTGCACGCCAAAGCTCTGGCCAAGAGGTGCAGAAAACGAACCGATTCCCGTAACAGAATTGAGACGGGGGTTGCCGCTGCCCAAATCCAAGTAGCTATAACCAAGGTCCAGCTTGCCATTGAAGCCGGAGACAGCAGGCTTTACCCCTTCAAATTTCTCATTAAAGTCCGCAGCCAGCACCGCGCCGCTGATAGAAACCGAAATCACCGTCGCCGCCGCAACAGTCTTAATCATATAGCTCATGGAATTGTCCCTCAAAGCGCCTTGACGTAAAGATAGCGCAATTTGTTGGGACGTGCGACATAAATTTAACGTTTGGTAAATAAAAACGGCCGCCTGTTACAGTAAAAACACATTAACAACCGCAGATATTACGGGGCTTTGCTAATTTACTTGAAGGTCGCAGCATAGTGCATTGTATATACAGATGCTTATTTGGCGGGCATCGCCACATCAATATCCGTCCGCCCAAAATCATTGCCCTTGAATAGCAGCGGCAACCGTCGCGATTTTGCCAAGGCGTATGAATAGCAGTCGCACATGGTAAGCGCGGCTGGGTGACGGCCTTTGCCGAAGCGGTCAAAGGCGGTGATGGCCTCTTCGCCAACCTCAATGGAAATTTCGGTTCGCGTAATGTTGTACTCTTCAAGCGCAAAACGCACCGCCTCGCGGGCCTCGATAACCGGACACCCCGTTACCCGCACCACAGCCGTGACGGCCTCAAAAACTGAAACCGGTGATATCCACATTATTGCGCTCGAAGCATCAAGCACATCAAGAAAACGATCCGCCTCCGGTTCGCGCAAAAGGATGGCGACCAAGGCGGACGCATCAATAACCATTAAAGATCACCGGAAAGTTCGTCGTAAAACGCCTTGTCAGCCTTAAGCCCGGTCACGCCGAAAGCTTTGACGCGCTCCTGAAGCCGGAAAATCCGCTGGCGGCGGGCGTCCACTTTCGCCCCAACCCGCTTCAACTCATTCTCCGCCGAAATGCGGATAGCCTCCGTCAGCCCAACCCCCAAAGTCAGCGCTAACTTGCGCATAACCCTATCAGTTTCCACCTCGCGAATGTGAATGGCCATGACAATCTCTATGGGTAGATGGATGGCGTGGCTGTGTAGATGGAGTGTTAAGGATGGATGGCGCCGCTCTATCTCGCGCTTTGGGCGAAAAAAGCGATTTCTAACACTTAGCCACTACCAATTGTTAGA
>JANPBE010000281.1:0-2041 GCA_031430295.1 Phyllobacterium sp. | reverse complement strand
CGGCAATGGCGTCAAGCCTAGAAGCAGTATCGCTTGCAAAAATCCTGCTGAAATTGGGCGACTTAATGTGCAGATTTCCTAAAAAAGTCGGATTCGTCTCGCAACGGGTAGAGCAGGGACGATGAATTATACGCATTTGCGGTTAAGGTATACTAAAATGACGGGTAGAACTCATCTTCTGTCGGGTGTTGCCAGCGTGGTTTTGATGGCGCTGAGTCTTGTTCCGGCCAACGCCGCGACGTTTAATAGCGCCTACACCGTCAGTCTCTACGGTCTTACGGTGGCGCGTTCAGATTTTGCCACGCAGATGGATGGCAAGAATTACTCCATCAGTGGCAATCTAAAAAGCGCCGGACTTGCCGAAATTTTCGATGACACGAAGGGCACTATCAGCGCCCGTGGCGTGGTTGCCAAATCAGGCATGGTGCCTGCCTCCTATGTGGTGAACTATGTTTCTGGCAACAAAAATAAGAACACCACGCTGGGCTTTGCCAATGGTAATGTCGTGTCCACTTCAAACACGCCTGCACTGGCGAAACGCGGAAATTGGGTTGAGGTTTTACCTGCGCATTTGAAGGCGGTTGCCGATCCGCTGACGGTTCTGGTGATCAAAGCGTCGTCTCTTGCGGATACTTGCTCCAAGACTGTGAAAGCCTTTGATGGCGAGATTCGTGTTGATATGGCGCTGTCGCCCATCGGCGAAACCACGGTTGATACAGCGGGCTATTCCGGACCTGCCATGAAGTGCGGATTACGTTTTATGCCGGTTTCCGGCTATCGAAAAGGTAAAAAGCAGATAGACTATTTGGCAAAAAGCCAGTCTATCAGTGTCACATTTGCGCCGATGGGCGATACTGGTTTTTATGCGCCGGTGCTGGCGGCAGTGCCAACCCAAATTGGCACTGTGTCCATTAGCGCTTCACGCTTTGAGGCGGCCAACTAACAAAGCGGGTTCGCCCCGCGTGGGGATATGATGCGCGGGGCAACACTTGTCGGATTTTTGGCGGTAGCCATGTGGGCGCTATTGGCATTGCTGGCAGATAGCGCGGGCGATATTCCTGCATTCCAAATGACAGCCATGACATTTGGCATCGCGGCTCTGTGCGGGATGACGAGTTGGGTTTTTAGGCCGCAAGCGGCCAAAGCTTTGAAGCAACCGCTCATCGCGTGGTTTGTCGGCGTGGCGGGCCTGTTTGGCTATCATTTCGTCTATTTCACCGCGCTCAATAATGCGCCTGCGGTCGATGCGAGCTTGATTGCCTATCTGTGGCCTCTGTTCATTGTACTTGGATCAGCACTCATACCGGGCGAAAATCTCAAGTGGCATCATATTGCCGGTGCATTGCTGGGGCTGTCAGGTGCTGCGCTCATTGTCACCAAGGGCGGTTCGGTTAGCTTCGATCCGCAATTTGCATTCGGATATGCGATGGCACTATTGTGTGCACTCATTTGGGCGACTTACTCGCTGCTGTCACGCCGCCTCAATCAAGTGCCGACGGATGCGGTTACCGGCTTTTGCGCGGCTACCGGATTGTTGGCCCTTATTTGCCATCTTTCATTTGAAACCACAGTCTGGCCGTTGGGTGCGGGGCAGTGGCTTGCCGTGCTTCTCCTGGGGCTGTTTCCGGTCGGTGCGGCGTTCTTCGCGTGGGATTATGGCGTGAAGCGCGGCAATATCCAGATTTTAGGTGCTGCCAGCTACGCCTCGCCGTTGTTATCGACAATTGTTTTGGTCATCGCGGGCAAGGCGGCGCTGACAACGACGCTCGTTCTTGCGTGCTGTCTCATCACGCTTGGTGCCGCGCTGGCGGCGAAGGACATGATATTTGGGGCGAAGTGAAGCGTCTCCTTCTCCCCGTTTTTCCAACGGGGAGTAAGGTGCCCGAAGGGCGGGAGAGGGGCGAAAGATCAGCGAAGTTCGGTGCGAGACCGCCCCTCACCCTGCCCTCTCCCCGATGAAGAATCGGGGAGAGGCGGAGCTTTCATCCCGAGGCCTCGTCATTCCGGGGCCGCGCAGCGGAACCCGCGAATCCAGAGATGG
>JANPBE010000280.1:0-7323 GCA_031430295.1 Phyllobacterium sp. | reverse complement strand
GGGAGCGCGACGCCGGCGCTGGCGAGCCAGTCTTCCCATGTCGCCGCCTCGCGCCACGGCTCTTCTAGGTGAATGAGATTGTGGCTGGCAAAGGCGCGCACGTCGTCGATCTTGCCGTGCTTGGCGACATAGGACGGCGAGGCGACGGCGAAGATTTCTTCGCGGGCGAAAATGCGGGCATCATAAGCGGGCCATTGTGCCGGATTGCCGCCGCGAATGCCGAGCGGGATGTTTTCGGCCACAATGTCTAAGTCGCGGTCCGATGTGTGCAGGCGCAGCTCAATACCCGCCAGCGCCTCGCGCGCCTCTTGCAAGCGCGGCACCATCCACATCGAGGCAAAGGCGTTGGAGACGGACAGCGTGACATGTTCGGCAGTGTGAATTGCGGAAATGGCCTCGGCTGATTTGCGAATATGGCTAAGGCCGAGCGTCACATCGGCGTGAAAGCGCCGCCCGGCTTCCGTCAATCCCACGCGGCGATGGGTCCGATAAAACAGCGCCACGCCAAGTTGGGTTTCCAAATTGCGAATACCATAGGAAACGGCTGCCTGAGACATGCCCAGCTCTTGGCCCGCCGCAGTGAAGCCTTTCAGCCTTCCGGCACATTCAAAAATGACCAGATTGCCAGCGGAAGGGAGGAGGTGACGCAAATTTCGCATAAGGTGAGCTTATGCTAAATGATGATTTTTTCAACGGTTACATAAGAAATTTATGCATGTAGCTTTTGGATGAGAATTTGGGAGAACAATTACATGGACGCCGCTGAAATCACCATTGAAGCCCCGAAGCGCGAACGCGGCGGCGGGCGGCAAACGCGGCGGGATAAGCGCAGCGGCGGGCCTGTTGGTATTTATCCGGCCTATATCTCGCGTAATATTCCAACTTACGATGTGCTTTCGGAAGAAAACCTCATCAAAATCGAAAAGACTTCGGACCGGATATTGGCCGAAATCGGTATTGAGTTTCGCGATGATCCGGTGGTGCTGGAACACTGGAAGCGGGCTGGGGCGAAGATTGCGGGCAATCTGGTAAAGTTCGAGCCTGGACTGCTGCAAGAGGTGCTGAAGTCTGCGCCCAAACAATTCACCCAGCACGCCCGCAACCCTGCAAAGTCCGTTGAAATCGGTGGTAAGAGCGTTGTGTTCGCGCCCGCTTATGGCTCGCCGTTTGTGATGGATTTGGACAAGGGCCGCCGCTACGGCACGATTGAAGACTTCCAAAATTTCATCAAGCTGGCGCAATCCTCCCCCGCGCTGCATCACTCCGGCGGCACGATTTGCGAGCCGACAGACGTGCCCGTCAACAAGCGGCATCTGGACATGGTTTATAGCCACATCAAATATTCCGACCGCGCATTTATGGGCAGCGTGACAGCTGAAAGCCGCGCCGAAGAATCCATAGAGATGGCACGCATTGTGTTCGGCAAAGAGTTCACGGACCAAAACTGCGTCATCCTCGGCAATGTCAATGTCAACTCGCCGCTGGTGTGGGACGCGACCATGACCACGGCGATGCGGGCCTATGCGCGCTCCAATCAGGCAGCGGTCATCGTACCATTCATCCTTGGCGGCGCGATGGGGCCGGTCACCAATGCAGGCGCGATTGCGCAGGCCCACGCCGAAACCTTGGCGGGCTGCGCCCTCACACAATTGGAGCGCAAGGGCGCGCCAGTGATTTATGGTAACTTCCTCTCGTCCATGTCGCTGCGCTCCGGCTCGCCGACTTTTGGCACGCCTGAGCCTGCGATTGGCTCAATGGTAATCGGGCAACTCGCACGCCGCTTAGGCCTGCCGCTGCGCTGCGCGGGCAATTTCACCACATCCAAATTGCCCGATGCGCAGGCGATGAACGAAGGCACGATGTCGATGCTATCGGCGGTGCATTGTGGCGCGAATTTCATTTTGCACTCGGCTGGTTTCTTGGATGGCTTGCTGTCCATGTCCTACGAAAAGTTTGTCATGGACGCCGACTTCTGCGGCGCGCTGCATTCTTATCTCAACGGCGTGACGGTGGACGACAACTCGCTCGCCATGTCAGCGTTTCAAGAGGTCGGCCCCGGCAGCCATTTCTTCGGCAGCCAGCACACGCTGCAAAATTATGAGACGGCGTTTTGGGACTCAAATCTTTCTGACAATGAGCCTTACGAAAAATGGGAAGCCGCAGGCAGCCACGATGCGGCGTTTAACGCCAACAAGCGCTGGAAGCGTATGTTAGACGAATATGTCGCGCCGGATTTGGACGAGGCGAAGGACGAAGAGCTGCAAGAGTTTATGGCCAAGACCAAAGGCGCGATGCAAGATGCGTGGTACTGAGGACAGCGAACTGATGGCAGCCGTGCTGACCGTTGGCCACGGCGGCTACGAAATGCTGCAATACCGCGCAGATGTGCGCCGCCCTGTGCCAGCAGCGGGCGAGGTGCTCATTCGCGTCGGCGCGGCGGCGGTGAACAATACGGATATAAATACGCGCACTGGCTGGTATTCTAAGACCGTCAGCGCAGCGACTTCTGAAGGCGCGACCACTGACGCCACGGACGCCTCATGGAGTGGTGAAGCACTTAAATTCCCGTTGATTCAAGGCGCGGATATTTGTGGAAATATTGTCGGCGTTGGTGACGGCGTGGATAGCGCGCGCATTGGCGAACGGGTCATCGTGCCCACCATGCAGCCCGCCCCAAATGGCGGACCTTATGACACATTTACCGTGGGTTCCGAATGCAATGGCGGCTTTGCACAGTTTGTGACCATGCGGGCGTCCCAAGCCTTTGTGGTGAAATCTGCGCTATCAGATGTAGAGCTGGCGTCGTTTCCCTGTGCCTACTCGACGGCGGAAAATATGCTGCATCCCGCGGGCGTAAAAGCTGGCGAAACTGTGTTTATCACCGGCGCTTCCGGCGGCGTTGGTTCCGCCGCCGTGCAACTTGCAAAGCGGCGAGGAGCCATAATCATCGCTCAATCGGGTGCGGAAAAAGCCAGCGCCATGATAGCGCTCGGCGCACACCAAGTTGTCAACCGCGATGATGATGTAGCCAAAGTTATTGGCACGGAGCATGTCGATGTGATCATCGATATCGTCGGTGGGAGCCAGTGGCCAAGCCTGCTCGAAATTCTAAAGCGCGGTGGTCGCTATGTTGTGTCCGGCGCAATAGCAGGCCCGCTGGTGGATCTGGATTTGCGTAACCTCTATCTCAAAGACTTGACGTTTTTGGGCTGCACAGCGCAGCATCCAGACGTGTTTCCAAATTTGATTGGCTACATTGAGCGCGGCGAAATTCACCCGCTTGTTGCCAAAACCTATCCCTTGAGTGAAATCGTCAAGGCTCAGCAAGAGTTTCAATTAAAGCGGCACGTTGGTAAAATCGTGCTCGTTCCGCCGCAGGATTGAGCGATGCGCACTTTCCCGACAAAATTATCAGCCGCGCCCGCGGTAGGGCGGCACGCCTTGGTCGGGCAGCCACGCGCCTTCGGGCGGCGTGCCTGTCTGCCAGAACACATCAATGGGAATGCCGCCGCGCGGATACCAATAGGCCCCGATGCGCAGCCAGAGCGGCTTGGTAATCTCAACAATGCGCTGCGCGATCATCACGCTGCACTCTTCGTGGAATGCACCATGATTACGAAACGAGGTGAGGAACAGCTTCAAGGATTTGGATTCCACCAGCAATTTATCGGGTGCATAGTCGATGACAATATGGGCGAAATCCGGCTGGCCTGTCATGGGGCAAAGCGAGGTAAATTCAGGACAAGTGAAGCGCACGATGGCAGGCGCGCCTCCGGTTTGGGCATAGGGAACCGCTTCCAGCACGGCAGTTTCCGGCGATTGTGGCTGGTCTGTTTTAACACCCAATTGGGTGAGGCTCGATACATCGGTCATGATGATAATCCTAATTTCCAGCGGTCTGCTGCGTTAAGGCAAGAAGAAAAACGCCAGCGCGATGAGCAGATAAACGCCGAGCAGCATGGCGCCTTCAAGCCAGTTGGTTTCACCGTCGCGGGTCACACTGGCGGTAATCAGTGTCGCGCCCATCAGGCCAGCCAATTCAAGCGGACGGTGAACCACAAGGTCCATCGGCTTGCCCATGAGGAACGAAGTAATAACCAATAGTGGAGCCACCAAAAGGGCAATCTGAATTGTCGCGCCAAGGGCAATTTGAATTGCCAAATCGAGTTTATTTTTAATCGCAAAAACGCTGGCCGCATGTTCCGCCGCGTTGCCAATGATGGGAATGATGATGAGGCCGGCAAACACTTCTGAAAGCCCGATGCTGGCACTGAAACCTTCCAGCGAGCTGACCAAAATTTCCGATAGCCCTGCAACGGTCAACGTGGCAAGCGCCAATGTTATGATACCGCGACTGACTGGCCAGACTTCGCCTTCATGCTCCTCATCTCGCGACGACAGTAAATCCTTGTGGGTGAACAGGCTGAAAATAATGTTGCAGGCATACAGAGCTATCAAAACAAAGCTCGCCGCCAGCGAGAAGTGTTCGTCGCTAATCAGCGTTTGCTCCGGTGAAACACCTGCCACACGCTCGCTGGCATCAAATACGGCGGGGATCAAAAACGCGATCATCACGATGAGCAAAAGACTCGAAAGCGACCCCGCTGCCACCTTGTTGAAGGTTTGTTTCTTATGCTTCAGCCCGCCAAGGAATAGCGCCAGGCCGAGCACCAACAATAGATTGGCAATCATCGAACCGGTGATGGACGCCTTCACAACATCGATTTTTCCTGCCTGCAAGGCAAAAAAAGCAATAATCAATTCAGTCGCATTGCCGAATGTTGCGTTGAGCAGTCCGCCCCCTGTAGGCCCAGTTCTTACGGCCAAATTTTCTGTTGCCTCACCCATCAGCGCCGCAATGGGGATTATCGAGATAGCCGCGCAAATGAAAATGGCCGTATCACCAGCGTGGAAGAAATACTCCAACGCCAGCGTGATGGGGATGAAAATTAGCAGCCATTTTAACATTTTGAATCGCTCCGAACCGACAATAAACCTGTTAGGCAATCAAGACGGCAAGCGCAACATCGCAACTGCATACGCACCATTCCGCATTTCCAAAAGGGCATAGCCATGAACGATCCACTACTTCAGCCGTTTCAGCTCAAACACCTCACCTTGCGCAATCGCATTATGACGACCAGCCATGAACCTGCCTACCCAGAAGATGGAATGCCCAAGGATCGTTATCGCAAGTATCATGTGGAGCGCGCCAAAGCCGGCATTGCGCTGACGATGACCGCAGGCTCCGCCGCTGTCTCCAAGGACTCGCCGCCTGTGTTCAACAATGTGCTCGTCTATAAGGACGAGGTGGTTAAATGGATGAAATTGCTCGTGGACGAATGCCACGACCACGGCGCGGCGGTGATGATCCAGCTCACGCATTTGGGCCGCCGCACGCGCTGGGATAAGGGCGACTGGCTGCCGACAGTGTCGCCCACGCACAAGCGCGAACCGGCTCACCGCGCCTTTCCAAAGCTGATTGAAGACTGGGACATGGAGCGTATTAAACGCGACTTCGCCGATGGTGCGGAACGCATGAAAGCGGCGGGCGTCGATGGTATTGAGTTCGAATGCTATGGCCATTTGCTCGACCAATTCTGGTCGCCGCTGACCAATATTTTGCCTGCGCCCTATGGCGGCAATCTTGAAAACCGGATGCGGTTTTTCTTTGAAATGTTAGACGGTGTGCGAGAGCGCGTCGGTCCAGATTTCATCATTGGCGCGCGCTTTACGGCGGACGAAGATTTGGAGGGCGGCACCACCAAAGCTGATGGAATGCAAATCGCCGGTCTTCTAAAAGCCAGCGGCAAGATTGATTTTCTGAATGTTGTGAAAGGCCACATTGATACCGATCCCGGCCTCACCGACCTCATTCCGATACAAGGCATGGCATCCGCACCGCATCTTGATCTGGCAGGCGAAGTGCGCCGCGCGGTGGATTTCCCGACATTTCATGCTGCCCGTATTCCTGATGTGGCAACGGCGCGCCACGCCATTGCATCCGGCAAAATCGACATGGTGGGCATGACCCGCGCCCACATGACGGACCCGCATTTGGTGCGAAAACTCATCGAAGGCCGCGAGCATGATATTCGCCCTTGCGTAGGCGCAAACTATTGCCTCGACCGCATTTACCAAGGCGGCGCAGCCTATTGCATCCACAACCCCGCTACGGGCCGCGAGGCGGAAGGGATGCCGCATGATATTCCAGCGGCAGACACTAAGCGCAAGATCGTGATCGTCGGGGCAGGCCCCGCAGGCATGGAAGCCGCCCGCGTGGCGGCAGAGCGCGGGCACGAAGTGAAAGTGTTCGAGGCGGCGGCCAAAGCCGGCGGCCAAATCCGCCTGACCGCACAATCCAAACGCCGCGCCGAAATGATCGGCATAATCGACTGGCGCATGGAGCAGTGTCTTGCTAAGGGCGTGACGTTCCAGTTCAACAGCTGGGCCGGTGCCGCGATGATTGAGGCCGAGAAACCGGACGTGGTCATCATCGCCGCCGGCGGTTATCCGCACACCGAAGTGCTGAAGGCGGGCAATGATTTGGTCGTCTCATCATGGGATATTATTTCCGGTGACGTGAAGCCCGGCACAAACGTGCTGATCTTCGATGACGCCGGAGACCATGCCGCGTTGCAAGCCGCCGAGGTGATTGCCAAGGCAGGCGGGCGCGTGGAGATCATGACGCCGGACCGCAGTTTTGCGCCAGAAGTGATGGCCATGAATCTCGTGCCCTACATGCGCACCTTGCAAAAGCTCAACACGGTTTTCACAGTGACCTATTCGCTGGAAAGCGTGGAGCGGCAAGGCAACCGCCTGAAAGCCAAAGTCGGCAGCGACTTCGGCGGTGTGAACCAAGAGCGAATTGTCGATCAGGTCGTGGTGAACCACGGCACGATTCCGCTGGATGAACTATATTTCGAGCTGAAGCCGCATTCATCCAATCTGGGCGCGGTGGATTATGACGCGTTTATTGGCGGTGGTCGCCAAGCGATTGCGACCAATCCAAGCGGCAAGTACCAATTGTTTCGCATTGGGGATGCTGTTGAAGCACGGAATACACACGCCGCGATTTATGACGCGTTGAGGCTGGTGAAGGATTTGTGAGGGGATGACTTATTATGCGCATCAGCGCGAGAAAATGCCTGCCACTGCCACGTTCGCGAGGATGAAAGGTATGGCAAAGTCCGTCTAACTTTGGATGTGTGAAGCCAATTTGTTGCCACGATACCAGAACTTAGTTACCCAAGTTGGATGACTCGAAGCCGTAAACACCACTTCGTCCAGCAAGCGCACTTGAGCCTTTTTGAGGACGAGACC
>JANPBE010000279.1:0-3151 GCA_031430295.1 Phyllobacterium sp. | reverse complement strand
GTTACTGGAAAATTCTAACTGATTCTTAATTTGGCGATAGAGAGAACAATGACGACATATTGTCAATGAATCGCGAACGAACTCAAGCGCGCTTGATAATTTGCTTTACAACATTGCCTATTGGGTAAACTCTCGTCACGGGGCACTGAGCAGTTTGTAGAGAGCAAGTCACATGCGCAAGACACCTTTGGTTCTGGCACTTCTTCTGTTATCAAACGCGGCAATGGCTTGCGACGGCCCGCCAATCTGCACGGTTATAGACCCGACAGGTACGCCGCTAAACGTGCGTGATGGGCCGAATGGCAAAATTCTCTCCACACTCAAAAAGGGCACCAAGGTGGAGTTCATCGAGCACAAAGAAGCCCAGGGCAAAAAGTGGGCACTCATTGCCAAATACAGCGAAAGCTGGGGCTATGTGTTCGCCGATTATCTGAAATGCTCCGGAACAGACGAGCTTGGCAAAATTTGCACGGTGAAAGACCCGACAGGCACACCGCTGAATATTCGCGAAGAGCCAAATGGCAAAATCCTCGGCACATGGGCCAATGGCGTGCGCGTGCGGCCCTATGAGGAAAAGAAGCTAAACGGCAAAAGCTGGGTCGCCGTAGAGCGCTTCGCCGAGGATAATAAGGCGGGCTGGGTGTTCGATCCCTATCTTAAATGCGAGGAAGGCGAGGGTTAGCAACCCTTTGGCGTCCATTCGGTGAGCAACAGTTTGCCGCTCAAATCGCGATAGACAACTGCCTGAACGCGCATTTTACGCGATGCCTGTTTGACGCTGAGGCACAGTTTGAAATTCTGCCCAGCAACGACTTGGCTCTCAGCCTTGGTGACGGTCAGCAGCTTCACTTTTTTTGAGTCCGGCAGCGCGTTCTTCATTTTGACTGCTGCTTTGGCGATCGAAATTGTATCCGTATCGCTGATTGAAATACCGCTATAGCCGCCCACGATTTGCTGGGCGTCAGCCACCTGCGCGCTCATAAAAACGGCAGCACATGCAAAAACAGTCAAAAATTTCATAAAACGCACCATGTTGTTTATGGAGGACCATGCCCACCAGTGGTCTAGTATTACCTCTATCTAAAGTAATTGGAACAGAATTAAGGCGAGCGGTATGCCACCAAATATGCTTGAATAATGTTCGCCGCTGCTGCAAAAGTTCCGCTATGACCACGCTCACCACAATCGCTTTTGATGCCGATGATACGCTCTGGCAAAATCAAAAATTCTTCGACGCCGCCGAAGCCGCCTGCATCAACTTGCTATTGGACTATGGTGAGAAATCCGCTGTTTCAGCCCGCATGATTGAAACCGAGCGGCGCAATGTGAAGGTCTATGGCGTCGGCGTGAAGAGCTTTATGTTGTCAATGATCGAGACTGCCGTGGATGTTTCAGACCACCAAGTCTCGCCGAAAATCATAAAAAACATCATCGAGATTGGCCGCGAACTGACGAATTATCCTATCGAGGTTCTGCCTCATGTGCATGAAACCCTAGCGCTTTTGGCGGCTAGTCATAAGCTCGTGCTCATCACCAAAGGCGATTTGTTCGACCAGGAGCGCAAGCTGAATGACAGCGGTTTGGCGGCGTATTTCAGCAAAATCGAAATCGTTAGTACCAAAGTGCAGTTAACATATCAGCGTATATTCGAGGTGCACGGCGATGGTCCGTCGCGGGCGATGATGATTGGCAACTCATTGAAATCCGATGTTATTCCTGCCTTGGAGGCAGGGAGCTTTGGTGTTCATATCCCCCATCACCTGATGTGGGCGCTGGAACACGCCGAGCCGCCCACAGATAATAATCGCTTCCATGTGCTTGAAACCATGATGCAATTGCCGGATTTGATCGAAACACTTCGCTAAACAATAGTCTTCCCAGGGGGATAACATGGCCAGCCCAAACCGTTCATCAAGAGCCCCTAAAAAGGCACCAAACCGCTTTTCCAATGTAGTCACTGAGTTTTTGAACTCCGAAGCGGCTGGCGGCATTGTGCTCATGGTCTGCGCCGCACTGGCGCTCATTGTGGCCAATTCGCCCTTGGCGGAAACCTATTTCCACTCGCTGCACGTCGAAATCGGCGGGCTGTCCGTACTGCATTGGATCAATGATGCGCTCATGGCGCTATTCTTCTTGTTGGTGGGACTTGAAATCAAACGCGAGTTTTTGGGCGGTGAACTGTCCACATGGAAGCAGCGCGCGCTGCCTGCTTTCGCCGCTCTTGGCGGCATGATAGTGCCCGCGCTGGTCTATGTAGCGTTCAACATGCAAACGCCCGAAACGCTGAAAGGCTGGGCCATTCCCGCCGCGACGGACATTGCGTTTGCGCTCGGCATACTCTCGCTGCTCGGCAAGCGCGTGCCGCCTTCGCTTAAGATTTTCCTTGCCGCCTTGGCCATTATGGATGACCTCGGCGCGGTCATTATCATCGCGATTTTCTATACCGCGCAGCTTGATGTGATGATGCTGGGCGGCGTTGCGATTGTGACGCTTGTGCTGGCCATTATGAACATCGCGGGCGTGAAAATGCTCACGCCCTATTTGGTCCTCGGCGCGCTGCTATGGTATTTCATGCACGCCTCCGGCGTTCACGCCACGCTGGCTGGCGTGGTGCTGGCGCTCACAATTCCCATAACCAAAACCGAAACTTCGCCGCTGCACATATTGGAGCATGGCCTGCACAAATGGGTGGCGTTCCTCATTGTGCCAGTCTTCGGCTTCGCCAATGCGGGCGTCTCGCTGGCAGGCGTGACCTTTGAAAAGCTGCTGGATCCGGTAACAATAGGCATCGCGGCAGGCCTGTTCGCTGGCAAACAACTCGGCGTCTTCGCCAGCACATGGCTAGCCATCCGCTCCCGCCTCGCCATCATGCCAGCCGGCGCCAACTGGTCCCAAATCTACGGCGTCGCCATCATTTGCGGCGTTGGTTTTACTATGAGCCTGTTTATAGGATTGCTGGCGTTTCCCGGCAGCGAGGCTCTGGGCGACGCGGTGAAAATTGGCGTGTTGCTGGGGTCCGTGCTGTCGGGGGTGTTGGGGGCAGGGGTGTTGTTGGTGGCAGGGCGAGAGGTGAAATAGCCCCCTGTTTCCATCAATTCCACAATGTCAGCAGTTCCCATCCGGCTGGAAAGCCTGTGTGGCTTGTTGAAAG
>JANPBE010000278.1:0-5263 GCA_031430295.1 Phyllobacterium sp. | reverse complement strand
GCGCAGCGCTCGCACATACTGCTCCGGATTGCGCACCGGCCCACCGTGGCCAGGGAAATAGATATCGTCTTTACGCTTTATGAGCACATCCAGCGACTTCAAATAGGCGTCCATAGATCCATCCGGTGGTGCGACAATACTGGTCGCCCACGCCATAACGTGGTCGCCGGAAAACAAAATGCCCGTGTCACGTAAGGCAAATGCCATGTGGTTAGCTGTGTGGCCCGGCGTAAAAACGGCTTCAATGGCCCAGCCGTTACCCTCTACGATGTCGCCATGCTTCAATGAGGCATCGGGCACAAAATCATAATCCGCGCTGGAATCGAGATAGTTAGTCTCGCCAGTGCCAAGTTCACGCGACGCGACATGCGGGCCGTAGCCATAAGTTTTTGCGCCAGTCGCAGCAATCAGTTTGGGCGTCAAAGGCGAGTGATCACGGTGCGTATGCGTGACGAAGATATGACTGAGTTTTCGGGTGCCAATGGCCGCTAGAACCGCAGCAAGGTGCGCATCGTCATCCGGACCGGGGTCGATCAAAGCAAGTGTTTCGCTGCCGATTAAATAGGTGTTGGTGCCATGAAACGTAAAGGGGCCGCTGTTCGGCGCAGTTATCCGACACACATCGTTGGCAACAGCAACAGCCTCGCCATGGCGTGCCTCAAACTCTAGTTCAAACGTTAGTGGCACCTGAGATCAGTCCCCAATAACAGGTAAGCTGATGCCACCCGTAGGCTTCGCACTTCAAATAAAATCTTCTCGGCCGTTCTGCAGTTGCTCGTGTGGAGAGTGACCCGCGCCTATTGACTTTGGTTTAGTATATTCAGGAACGAGATTTCTAAGTTGAGTAGTGCAACCATCAATATCTTCTTTAGCAACGCATTTGGCCAATTGCTCAATCATGCGATTGAGGATTGGTAAATCTATCAAACGCGGGGAGGCGATGAGATAGGTTTCATCGCTCATGCTATGTTTAACTTCAGACCGATCAAATAGTTCTTCAAATAACTTTTCGCCCGGTCGAAGCCCAGTATACTCAATCTTAATGTCCACGCCGGGGCGCAGCCCAGCCAGACTAATCATACGTTCCGCCAATGCGGAAATTCTGACTGGCTCGCCCATGTCAAGAACCAATATCTTCCCTTTTTCAGATGTGCCGCTGGCACCCAATGCTGAGGCCTGAAGAACCAGACGAACGGCCTCTGGCGTGGTCATAAAATAGCGAACAACGTTAGGATGCGTAACGGTGACAGGTCCACCTTTTGCAATCTGCGCGGCAAAGCGCGGAACGACAGATCCATTGGATCCTAGTACATTTCCAAACCGCACTGTTTTGAACCGGGTCTTTTCAGATTGCACATCAAGGGCTTGGCAATAGGATTCTGCCACTCGTTTTGTGGCCCCCAACACATTGGTTGGGTTTACTGCTTTGTCAGTTGAGATCATAACAAATACCGGCGTGCCGTGAGCCAACGCCGCATCTGCGCAGTTTTTGGATCCAAATATATTCGTCTTTATTGCCTCCGTGACGTTAGATTCTGACAAAGGTACATGCTTAATCGCCGCAGCGTGGAAAACAATATCGGGCCTGAAGGTAGAAAAGAGCCAGTTAACTCGCTCACGATCGCGGACGTCGGCTATTTTTGGAATAATATCCAAATTGGGGAACATTTCACGCAGGGACAAGTCGACAGTATAAAGGAAGTGCTCCGAAATATCAGTGACAATCAAGCGGCCTGGATTAAAACCCGCAATTTGCGTGGCAAGTTCCGATCCGATGCTGCCACCCGCACCGGTCAGCAATATCGTCCGCCCTTCAATAAAGCGAGTTACTTCAATGAAGTCGATGGTAACTTCGGGTCGACCAAGCAAATCACTTAGTTCAAGCGGATAGGGGTTTAGGTTCACGGGAATTTGCAAGTCGGAGGTTCTCACGATATCCGGAATCTGGCTCACAATAAGTCCGCAGCTTCCTGCGACATTCACGAGGTGATCGAGCTGATCCTGGGTTAGACTATGGTCCGCCAGCGCAATTTCGTTAACTGTTACACCGTTGTTAGTTTGCAGCCGAAGTACGATGGCATGGAGATTCGCCAATGTTCCCAATACTTTGGCATTCTGAACATTTCTTGAGCGGTTTTTGATATTATCGTCAATAATGCCTGCAACGTGAATTCCGCTATCTTTCCTAAGGTTGACCGCCCGCAAATAAGCCTCTGCAACATCATTATATTTATAGATGAGAATGGATTTCGCGCTACGGTTTGGTTTTCTTACGCCTGTGATTGTCGCCAAAAGGCCTTGCTCGCGCACCAAGCGAAATAATATTCGAGGAGACGATAGAAATAAAATTAAGAAAAACCATAATAAAATTGGAATTGTACGAGATATTCCGACAGATTTACTGTAAAAAAAAGCAATCAATAAATAAACCACAATTACAATTGTTGCCGCTTTAACTATGGCAATCAAATCAGGTATGGACGCATACTTCCATGATCCTCTGTTTAATTCAAAATAGTAAAATACAAATCCCGAACACGCGCCAAAAAGTAATGTTTTTTCGGCAAAGCCCGAAATCAACGAGAAGCCCAGCACATCGGAGGCAAAAAAGTTAGCCGCGGCAAAAGCAAGACACGCCACCAGCACATCATGGGCTCCGCCGATCATCCTATTGATCTTGTCTTTGTGATTTACAACAAACCGAGCCGAGCCCAAGCGCTTGCGCATTTCAGTCCCTTCTATCGCTTCACCACCTTAATGTAGCGGTAGGTCAATCTGTATCGAAGGTAACATATACATGAGGATGCACAAAACCCCAATAGTACACTTTTGTTGAAATATTTCGGTACTCTAATTAACTTGTAGTCTGTTGATAAAAATCAATTTCACAGCCAAAATGAAAAACTGGAGTCTGGCATGTTTGATTTGTCAAAAGCGAAATACCCACGGGATATGCAAGGTTACGGTCGCAATCCACCTGATCCGCTATGGCCGGGCGGGGCGCGGATTGCTGTGCAATTTGTGGTGAATTATGAGGAGGGCGGCGAGAACTGTATTCTCCATGGTGATAAGGCGTCCGAAGCATTTTTATCGGAAATTGTGGGCGCGCAGCCGTGGGTCGGGCAGCGCCACATGAACATGGAATCCATCTATGAGTATGGCGCGCGTGCCGGCTTTTGGCGGCTGTGGCGCATGTTTACCAGACGCAATGTGCCGGTGACCGTTTATGGCGTCGCCACAGCCCTTGAGCGCAGCCCCGAGCAAGTCGCCGCCATGAAGGAGGCGGATTGGGAAATCGCGTCCCACGGCCTTAAATGGGTTGATTACAAGGACACGCCTATTGAGCAAGAGCGGGCGGACTTGGCGCAAGCCATCCGGCTGCATACTGAAGTTACGGGCGCTCGCCCGACAGGTTGGTATCTCGGACGCTGCTCTGAAAATACGCTCAAGCTGGTCATGGAAGAGGGCGGCTTTGAGTATTATGCCGATACTTACGCCGATGATTTACCCTATTATGTCAGAGACTTAGATAAGACGCAGCTCGTCGTACCTTACACATTGGATACCAATGATATGCGCTTTGCAACGCCCCAAGGCTTCAATTCTGGCGATCAGTTTTTCAACTACTTGAAGGATAGTTTTGATGTCCTTTACGAAGAAGGCAAGGAAGGCGCGCCGAAGATGCTGTCCATTGGGCTGCATTGCAGACTGGTCGGTAGACCGGGTCGTGCGGCTTCGCTGGCGCGGTTTTTAGACTATGTTTTGTCCCATGAAAAAGTGTGGGTTGCCAAACGTATTGACATTGCCAAGCACTGGAAAACAACCCGTCCGGCGGCTGGCTGATGGCGAGAAACCAGATCAAAATCGAGACGCTAACCAAGGCGGCCTTTGCCCCTTTTGGTGAAGTGATAGAGACCAAAGAAGCGCAACTTACAATCATCAACAGTGGCACGACGACGCGCTTTCATGATCTGATGAAGATAGATGTAGCGGACCAAAACGGCCGCGCAATTGTTAACATATTCCGTGGGCAACCGTTTGATTTTCCTATAGAAATAAAAATGGTCGAGCGCCATCCACTCGGCAGCCAAGCCTTTATCCCGATGGGAAGATTTCCATTTATCGTGGTCGTTGCGGAGGACAAAAACGGTGAACCAACCACGCCGCGCGTGTTCAAAGCGGAGGCTGGGCAAGGCGTAAACTATGCCAAAAATACATGGCATCACCCGCTTTTGTCGCTGCAAAATGTCTGCGATTTTATCGTGATTGACCGTAGCGGCGAGGGCGATAATTGTCACGAATTTGCCTTTGAAAACAGCTATTTTATAGCGCAAAATGAAGAAGACTGAGAGCCCAAAATGGCGAGTCAAAATAACATAAATTTCACCCTAAATGGCATAGCGCAGAACGTAGGTTGCCGCGCAGATACGACTGTTTTAGAGTGGCTGCGCACCGATAAAAGGTTGACCGGAACCAAGGAAGGCTGCGCCGAGGGCGATTGCGGAGCTTGCACAATTCTCCTTTCAAAACAAGAGGATAGTGGATTTTCAGCGGTCAATTCCTGCATTCTATCCATGGGTCAAATTGCCGGATGCGATGTGCTAACAGTGGAGGGATTGAAGTCTGAGACCTATCATCCGCTACAAGTGGCGATGGCGGAAAACGGCTCGTCGCAGTGCGGCTTTTGTACGCCGGGAATTGTGATGTCACTGGCCGGACTTTTGGCCGCCACATCAGACCCAAGCGAAGAGCAGATTCACGATGCGCTGGCTGGTAATTTATGCCGCTGCACGGGCTATAAACCGATTGTTGAGGCGGCGCTGAAAATTACTAAAGGCGGGCTTGTCGCTTTGCCAAAAACGACATCTTCAATGGCTGGTTTGGACGAGGTTTTGGACAGCCATGGGACGCAGTTTTACAGGCCTAAAACACTAAGCCATTTGTTTGAACGGCGCGCCGCTAACCCCTCCGCCATCCTGCTTGGAGGCGGCACGGACCTTGGCGTGGCGCTGGCGGAACATGAGAGCGAATGGCCAGAAGTGATATGGACCGGTGCCGTGCAAGAACTGCGTCAAGTTACTGAATCCAAAGACAATTGGACGTTTGGTGCAGCTGTGACTTGGCAAGAAATGTTGACCAAAATTGGCGACGCTTACCCGTCACTTTCCACACTCATCCGGCGTTTTGGCTCCACACAAATTCGCAATATGGGCACCATTGGCGGCAATATTGGAACCGCCAGCCCCATTGGTGATGGACCGCC
>JANPBE010000277.1:0-1768 GCA_031430295.1 Phyllobacterium sp. | reverse complement strand
TTTGGATCAATGTACATCAACGGGCTCTGCCCTACATACCCATACACACTGGGCCCG
The DNA here is from genome assembly GCA_031430295.1 of Phyllobacterium sp. Lineage (GTDB taxonomy): Bacteria > Pseudomonadota > Alphaproteobacteria > Rhizobiales > Rhizobiaceae > JANMEX01. The sequence goes on along the minus strand of JANPBE010000277.1, from coordinate 1,711 downwards.
TCGACAAACCCGAGGGGATCGGCTTGGTTGTATCGTCCCAGTGTCGGATCATAACTCCGATACCATATGTAATTCAAGCCGTCTTAGAGCTGATACCACTGCCCCGGCAGGCGGGGGTAGGCATCGGCGGGGGTGGTGACGGCGACGGGGTTGCCGAAGGGGTCGTATTTGGCGGACCATGCTAATGTCATGGCGGCGCTGTTGGTCATGGCCACGGGGCGGTCTAGATGATCGGCGTGGACATAGTAGAGATTTGTGCCATCAAACACGGCAATCGGCGTATCGCCCAGCCAGATATACTGGCGCTGGGCTGTGCCTGTGGATGAATGCTCGGCAATGATGTGGCCAAAATTATCCCAGACATAATGCGTGGTGGCAGCAGGCGAAGTGGCCGCTTTGATGCGCAGTTTCTGGAAGCCGTCGTAGGTCCATGTGGCTTTCAGCGTTGTGCCGATGGTCAGTGTTTTAATGCGGCCTGCATTGTTGACGGCATATTTGTACGCCGATGTGCCGCGCATATCTTGCGTGGTGTTGCCAACCGCATCGTATGTGAACGCCCGCGTTGTGACCGCGCCTTGCTTGACGTTGGTCAGGCGGTTGTTCGTGGCTGGGTAGGTGTAGCTGTTCACCGTCGCGCCGGAGGTTTCCGAAAGGCGGTTGCCGTTATTGTCATAGGTCCATGAGCGTGAGCCGTAGGCTCCGGTGGCACCTGAGAGGCGTGCTGCATCCGTATAAGTGAGTGCCTCACTGTTAGCGGGCGTGAGTGCATCAGTGATTGATGTGATATTTGTCTGATCCGAGCGGCCAAGTGAACGATCGACAATGGTAGTTGTCCCTTGCCCGACTTGGGTGCGCGTAAGCTCATTATCTAGTGAATAGGTTTTGGTCAGGATAAGGCCATTGCCATAGGTGAGCGATTGCAACAGATCAACGCCGCCAAGGGCGCTGTTCCCAGGAAGCGCCTGTATTTGTGTTGCCGTTCCGGCATTGCCCGCGCCGAACACGGTTTCTCCGCCCAGCGGTTGCCATGCGACGTTGGATGCCAATGTGACAACGGCGGCTGTGGCATTTGCCTTGGTGGTAACGCCCGTGATCTTGCCCTGAGTATTGCGCACATAGGTGACAATGCGGCCGGAGGGGTAGGTGATGGAGAGCAGGCGGTCGGCCGTATCGTAGCTATATGTTACTGGATAGGCGACTGTGCCGATGGTGCGGGTTTCTGACAGGAGATTGCCGCGTGCATCATAGACGAACTTCGAATTGCCAGCGGGATCGGTAATTTGCGTCAGTTCACCCTTGCCAAAATTGCCGGACAAAATGCTGTCATAGGCAAAGGTGACATTTTCTGTGGTGGCAGCGGGGAAGACGCGGGTGAGAATGCGCCCTGCATTGTCATAAGTCATGTTGGCAATGATGAGACGCGCATCTTTGATTTGCGTGACGAGGCCGCGCGCATCATAGGTGTAATCGGTGATGCCCGTATCAGGATTGGTCTGACGGATAACCTCACCAAAGCCATTGCGCACGTAAGTCGTGACCAGACTGCGGCGGTCTGTGTAGCTGGTCACTTCATCAATGCCATTGCGGGCGAGGTTAACGGCGCCAGTGCCCGGCTCGGTTTCCGAGACAATACGGTTGAGGCTATCAAAGCCATAGGACCAGACTTTTGCGCGTGGATCGGTGACGCTGGTATTGTTGTCGTTGCGGTCAT
>JANPBE010000276.1:0-1566 GCA_031430295.1 Phyllobacterium sp. | reverse complement strand
GAACAAACGAGCGTGTTCGAAACAGGCCTCCAGCGCCACAAATCGGAGCTGTCTATTTTTCAGCAACGTGTTGATGCGCTGAATGAGTCGATCAATGGTCTGGCCGCGCAGAAAAAGGCCGCTGAAGATCAGCTCACCATTGTTGCTGGTGAAATCGTTCGTAAGAAAAAGCTTCTTGATAAAGGACTAACAGACCGATCGCAGTTTACCGCTTTAGAGCGCAATCAAGCCGAGTTGCTTGGCCAAATCGGTTCAACAACTGCCGGCATTGCCAGCGCGCGCAGTCAGGTAATCGAAGCCAAGCAGCAGCTTGAACGGACAGTGTCGCAACGCGTTGAAAGTGCATCAAAAGATCTAACCGACGCCCGCCGTCAGGCTGCCGACGTTGACGAACAGGTAATTGCGGCAAAATCCGTTCTGGATCGAACCATAGTGCGTGCGCCCGCCGATGGCATTATTGTGCGGCTTAAAGTCAGTAGCCCCGGCAGCGTCGTGCGCCCGGGAGAGCCGCTGTTGGAACTTTTGCCGACTTCAAACGAGCTGATAATCGAGTCCAAACTTGATCCAAGGCAAGTTGATTCAATTCATATCGGTCAGGCTGCTCGTTTGCGCTTTGTTGCACTCAACGCCCGTAAAACGCCGGAGGTTGCCGCAGAGGTAACCTTCATCTCGCCGGATCGTTTGGTCGATGAGGCAACTCATCAACCCTATTATACGGTGAGATTGAAAATTCAGGGCGCATTACCGGATACTATTCGTCAGGATCAAATATACCCCGGTATGCCCGTCGAGGCCTATATTTCCACGGGCGACCGGACATTCTTTGAGTATCTCGTCCGTCCTATTCAAGATAGTTTTTCAAGAGCATTTCGCGAGCAATAAGGTTGGCGCGCGCTTTGCAACCTCGCGCGCATTGAAGTTGCCGGGCACAGTTTGCAAATTGTTGAACTATTTGCAGTAGCGTCTCGCCATGTATGACCGGACGTTGGTTTGCGGGAAAGGTAATTTGACACAATGGCGATCTTAGTAACGGGCGGCGCGGGCTATATTGGAAGCCACATGGTGTGGCGTCTTTTGGAAGCGGGAGAAACTGTCGTCGTCGCCGACCGCTTATCAACTGGTTTTGATTGGGCGGTAGCTCCCGAAGCCATTTTGATGTTGGGTGATATTGGCAATCCAGAATTTCTGGATAGCATTTTCAAGAACCACCCCATTGAAGCCATCATCCACTTCGCAGGCTCAATTGTGGTGCCAGAATCGGCGGCTGATCCCCTGAGTTACTACGACAACAACACAGTCAATTCGCGTCTGCTTATCGCCAAGGCGGTTCAATATGGCGTGAACAAGTTCATCTTTTCATCCACCGCCGCAGTTTACGGCAGTGTAGGCGACGAGCCAGTGACTGAAACCGTGCCGACAATCCCAGAATCGCCCTATGGCCGCTCAAAACTCATGACCGAGTTTATGCTGGCCGATGTCGCTGCCGCGCATGATTTTAACTATACCGCACTGCGATACTTCAACGTATCTGGCGGTGACCCGAAGGGCAGAACGGGTCAGTCAACC
>JANPBE010000275.1:0-2871 GCA_031430295.1 Phyllobacterium sp. | reverse complement strand
GTGGCAGACTTGAATACGCAAGGATTGGTGAAGAAGAATTGGGAACAAATAAAAGAAGCCCTTGAATTAGAGATATTGAGCAGATATTATTACCAAAAAGCTATGAAGTTTGTGGCTTTTGAAAAAGACAAGGACATCCAGGAAGCGTTGAAGCTATTTGGAAATCCTCAAAAGTATAAATCAATTTTAGCTGGTAAATGATACTTTCGAGGTGCGGCACCAAATTTGATATTGACGCCACTTGCGAAGCCGCTGATGCCGCACCTGTGCCTGCCAGAATGAAAACACCAAAAACTGTGGCAACGGAACGGTGACGCATATGGACCTCCAATAAGAATTACGGCTAGTCTAGTTATTCACATGGCGAAAGCGAGGCAGACTCGCACGAATAATAATGCCTGACAAACTTGAGCACTACAGGAGCGGCCGCAATGTCTGAAACAGCAATCCAACGATTACATGCACTTGGTATCCAATTGCCTAAGGCCGCAACACCCGCTGCAAATTATGTTTCATTTGCGCAAACGGGCTCGCTTATTTTCACAGCGGGACAATTGCCATTGAAAGACGGTAAGTTGATTAGCACCGGCATTTTGGGTGCGGAATTGGATGTTGCAACGGGCCAAGAAGCTGCAAAACAGTGTGCAATCAATATCTTATCACAAATAGAGGCTGCGACGGGCGATCTGGAGCGGATCGTTCGCATTGTGAAATTGACGATTTTTGTAGCATCTGTTCCGGAATTTACATCGCAGCATTTGGTTGGGAACGGCGCATCGGATTTTTTGGTGGCGGCACTTGGTGACAAGGGCAAACATGCGCGTTCGGCAGTTGGCGTACCTTGCTTGCCGCTGAATGCGCCTGTGGAAATCGAAGCGATTGTTGAGATTCGCTAATGTCCGGTCTTGCATGGATGACAAGGCGGCCGATTGCACATCGCGGGCTGCATGATGGAAACAAACTCGTTTGGGAAAATACACTGGCGGCATTTAAGCTGGCGATAGCCGGAAATTTTGCAATTGAGACGGACGTTCACCTGACCAAAGATGGTGTAGCTGTTATTTTTCACGATGGAGATTTGAAGCGCCTCGCTGGGCGCGACGGATTCGTGCGGGATCAAACAGCCACGGAAATCTGCGCCATGAATATTGGCGGTACGACAGAAAAAGTGCCAACGCTTAGAGAGTTGTTGGACTTGGTAAATGGCCAAGTACCTGTAATCATTGAGCTTAAAGGTGATGCTGGATTTGATGATGGAATGGTCGCGGCTGTGGCGGCAGACTTGGCCGCCTATAAGGGCCATACGGCGATCATGTCATTTGACCATCATTTGATACGCGAATTCGCTAAAATCGCTCCTAAAATTCCAGGTGGATTGACAGCAGAGGGTACTAGCATTGCGGATTTAGAGGCTAACTTTTCGATGCTGACTCATGGGGTTTCTTTCGTTTCCTATAATGTTCACCACTTGCCAAATCCCTTCACGACCTTTGTACGCGAACGTCTGGATATGCCGGTAATTACTTGGACGGTTCGGACTAAAGAGGATTTTGACCGGACATATGCGAATGCAGATCAGGCTACTTTCGAACTGTGCAATCCGGATGAGTTGTTAAAAATATAGACGGGTTACCTGCCCTTGCCGATGAATAGATTAAACGTATCTATTGAGTGATAAAAACACAGATATTTGCAAGGAACGGCATGAGCGGCGACGATTATTCAGTGAGAACAGTGGCCGGAGCTGGTGCGTTTACACCGGAAGAGTGGTCGCAGCTTGACGGTGTGGCTCGTGGTGAACCGGACTATAACCCATTCATTTCAAACGCTTTTTTGACTGCCTTGGAGCAATCCGGATGCGTTTCGAGACGCGCTGGCTGGCAGCCGCATTTCTTGCGCGTGGAAGATGGTGCGAATAATCTGGTTGCAGCGGTGCCAGCTTATTTAAAGTCTCACAGCCAAGGCGAATATGTTTTTGACCATGGCTGGGCCAACGCTTTTGAACAGGCGGGCGGGAGCTATTACCCGAAACTCCAAGTTTCTGTGCCATTTACACCCGCGACCGGGCCTCGTCTTTTGAGTGTTGGCGGCGATGAAACGGCAAAATTGGTGGCGGCAAAGGCGTTGAAAGCTGTTGCTAAAAATCTGGGCGTTTCGTCTGCGCACGTCACATTTGCTACTGAACCAGATGCGGCAATATTGGAATCTCAAGGCTTTTTGCACCGCATCGACCAACAGTTTCACTTTCATAATGACAACTACAAGACGTATGATGATTTTTTGAGTACTTTGGCGTCTCGCAAACGCAAAGGCCTACGCAAGGAGCGTGAGGCTGCTTTATCTAATGGAATCAGTATTGACAGGCTAACGGGAAGCGAGATTACAGAAGAAATTTGGGATCAATTCTTCAACTTTTACATTGATACCGGCAACCGTAAGTGGGGGCAACCTTATTTAAACCGTAAGTTCTTCTCGCTGATTGGGCAGTCAATGGCGGATGATATTTTGTTGATTATGGCAAAGCGCGATGGACGGTATATTGCTGGGGCGATTAATTTTCTTGGTGGTGGGCGCATTTTTGGGCGCAATTGGGGCTGTATTGAAGACCATCCGTATTTGCATTTTGAAGTATGCTACCATCAGGCAATCGACCATGCGATTGAAAATGGCTACTCTATTGTCGAGGCTGGTGCACAGGGCGAACATAAGCTGGCGCGGGGCTATATGCCAGTGACAACGCACTCTGCACATTACATTGTGCATGAGGGTTTGCGTCGTGCGGTGGCGGATTATTTGGAGCGCGAACGGCAGGAAGTTTCACGTATGAGCGAGGTTTTGACGGACCATGGACCGTTTCGAAAAGGGGCGCTT
>JANPBE010000274.1:0-2723 GCA_031430295.1 Phyllobacterium sp. | reverse complement strand
GATACGGAGGCGCTTCGGTCTGAGGACGTGGCGTTCGCTGCGAAGGCTGCCATAGAGCACAAGTTGGATGCACTGATATCCACCGATGGCGATGCTGATAGGCCCTTGCTGGCGGACGAACACGGGGTGTTTTTGCGGGGTGATACGCTTGGAATATTGACTGCCCAGTTTCTAAATGCCGATGCGGTGGTGACGCCGGTTACTTCGAGCACAGCTGTGGAGCTTTGCGGATCATTTCCCCAAATCGTGCGGACCAAGGTCGGCTCACCCTTCGTGATAGAAGGCATGGCCGAAGCAGCACGCTTAGGCGCGAAACGTATCGTTGGCTTTGAGGCCAACGGCGGCGTTTTGTTGGGTTCCTCGATTGGCGATATCGCGGCGTTGCCGACGCGTGATGCGATGCTGCCAATTTTGTCGGTCTTGGCAATGGCGGTTGCCAAGGGTTGCTCGGTTTCCCGTCTGGCAGACGCGTTGCCTGCGCGGTTCACTGCAAGCGGGCGCATTGAACATGTCGCGGCTAATGTCACCTCAGCGCTCTTGGCGCGTCTTTCTGTTCAATCAAATATGAGTTCCTATTTTGTCTCTTTAGGGAGCGTTGATTCAAGCGATTCTATCGATGGGCTTCGTGTGCGTTTGGAGACCGGCGATGTCATTCATTACCGCGCTTCGGGCAATGCGCCGGAGTTGCGCTGCTATGCGGAGGCTGAAACGTCGGAGCGCTCGCAAGAGCTACTTGCTTGGGGCCTTAAAGCTGCGGCTGCGGTGCTCTAAGGCTTGACGGTGACGCAACGTTATGCCGCTTGAGTATATTCAACTTTCTGTTATCGTTTCGAATTGGGGCGCAATCCGGAGGGGTTCGCGATGGTTATTAAGGCAGCAGTGACAAAAGTTGGAGCGCTACTTCAATTGGCGTTGATGTGGCTTGTGCTTTCCAGCGCCATTGCCCCTGAGCCCTTAAAATTTGTTTCAGTTGCGGAAGCACAAACCGCTCAATGCGCCATCCCACAAAATAGTTGTGGCTGCGCGACGTGCGGCTGTTCGGGCGGTTACAATCCCGGCACACCAACGTGCCCGGCAGGGCAAGTGCTGTACGACGACTATTGTCTGCCAGCCTGTCCTGACGGGTTTCGTCGTTATCCGGGGATACCGGGGCTTTGCGTGCCACCGTGCAACCATGGTTGCCCCGATGGCTATGACCAAATTCCATTGCCGCAATGTCCATCCGGATATCATCGGGATTTGCGGGATCCGAACTATTGCCTGGCGGACAGTGACCAGCAGTTTGACAACCAATCTTGCCCTTATGGCATGAACTATTCGCCTGAAACCGGCCAATGTGAGGCTGATTGCCCGCAAGGCACGTTCCTTGATGACAAGGGTCTTTGCCGCAACTACTATGAGCGTGAATGCCCAGCGGGCTATAATCGCGATGCCGAGACCGGCAAATGCGTGCCACCGGGTTCTTGGCCAACGGGTTATACATGGGTGTGCCTGCCACACTGCCCTGAAGGGACATATCGCGATGTGCAAAAGCCCACGCGTTGCGTGCCGCCGCCGCCTTCATGCCCCGAAAATTATGAAAACGTTCAAGGGCGCTGTCTGCCCGTTTGTGAAAAGGGAGCCGAACGTGATCCCTACGGCTACTGCAAGCCACCGAAGGACTGTGAAGAAGGCAGCTATGCCAACTTACGTGGTTTGTGCGGACAGCCGGAATGTCCACAGGGTACAGAACAAGTGCGCGGGCAATGTGTGCCGCTGTGCGATCTCGGCTATGAACGAGACCAGAATGGCCGTTGCAAACCGCCAAGCAATGATTGCCAACAGGGCGAAGAACTGATCCGTGGCCAATGTGTGCCAGTCTGTGAGCAAGGCCTGAACCGTGATGAAAATGGCCGTTGCGTGCCGCCGCGCGAAGGATGCCAGCAAGGCGAGGAGACGGTCCGTGGCCAATGCGTGCCAGTTTGCAAACAAGGGCTCACTCGCGATGAAAATGGCCGGTGTGTTCCGCCTCGCAATGACTGTCGACGAGGTGAAGAGACGTTCCGTGGGCAATGTGTACCTATCTGTAAACAAGGCCTGACGCGTGACGATAATGGTCGCTGCGTGCCGCCGCAAAAGGAGTGCCAGCAAGGTCAGCGCCTGAACATTGAGTCAGGCAATTGTGAGCGTATTCCGCCGGTGGTGAAGACGTGCCCGAAGAATATGGTTTACAATGAGCGCCGCAATAAGTGCGAGCCGCGTCAACGGGATTGCCCGCGCGGGACATCACTGGATAGAAACGGTCGGTGCGTGTCTAATACGCCCGATTGTCCTGATGGAACGTTCTTGGACAAGCGTGGTCGCTGTGTACCGCCTCGTGATGTTCCAGAATGCGGTGAACGCGAGCGTTTGAATGCCAATGGCGTGTGCGAGCCTATTGTGCGCCGCGTACCGCAAGGCTGCCCAGATGGGACCGTTTTGGATAAGCGCCGCAAGCGCTGCATTCCAGTTCGTCAGGATGACGGCGGTGATGTGCGGATCGATGAGCCTCAACAGGTGCCGGGCATCGAACTAATACCCGGCACTAGTTGCCTCAACAGGCCGGGTATTAGTTCGATGCCCGGCACCCGTTGAGGCTCATCGATCCGCACATCACCGCCGTCATCCTGACGAACTGGAACGCAACGCTTGCGGCGCTTATCTAAAACGGTCCCATCTGGGCAACCTTGCGGTACACGGCGCAC
>JANPBE010000273.1:0-5550 GCA_031430295.1 Phyllobacterium sp. | reverse complement strand
CCATGACGAAGAGTTCTTGTTGGCGATGATGCGTGTATACATTTATCTTTCCCGATGGGCTTTAAGCAGCGACCACGTGTAGATGGCCAAGGCAGTCCAGATGAAGCCAAAAGCGATGAGTTTGGCCATGCTGAACGGCTCTTTAAACACGAATACTGCGATTAGAAAAATCATCGATGGCGCGGAATATTGCATGACGGCGATTGTGGACAAGCGCAGTAACTTTGCGCCGTTGGCATAGAGCATCAGCGGGATGGCGGTGACGACACCGGAGCCAGCAAGCAGCGCCATGTCCTTCCAGCCCGTGTGGCCAAAATGGCTGTTGCCATTGGCCTCAAACCAACCAATCATGAAGAGCGATGGGACGCATAAAATGGCGACTTCAACGAAAAAACCTTGGCTTGCGCCAACGGGCAACGTCTTTTTGAAATAGGCGTAAAAGCCCCATGAGAATGTTAAAGCCAGCGAAACCCATGGCAGACCGCCCGCATCCCATGAAAGAATGCCAACGGCGATGACGGCCAAGAGTATGGCGAACATCTGCGCGCGATTGAGCTTTTCACCGATGAGTACGGCTGCAAGGAACACGCTGAATAGCGGGTTGATATAATATCCAAGCGCGGTTTCCAAGGCCCTGCCCGAGCCGACAGCCCAGACATAAACGCCCCAGTTCACTGTCAATAAGGCTGCGGTCAGCGTGGCCATCGCAATCGTTCGCGGGTTCTTGAAGACGGCCCATAAGCCACCCGCTAGGCCCTGCCACCACAGGATAATGCCAGCCAACGGCAATGACCATAAAATGCGATGCGGCACGACTTCCCATGCCGGGATATGGGCCAACGCCTTGATGTAAAAAGGAAGAAAACCCCAAATGCCATAAGCGGCAGCGGCGAGCAAAAAACCTTCGCGGGTGTCTTTATTTTCAGGCTTTTCGGCAATTGCCATTCTTGATTCTCCCGCCGCAAGAGCGGCAAGATCTATAGGCCTTGGTTTCACTGAAAAGCTAACCACTATCAGTTATGAACCAATCAGAAAAAATGATGGATCAAGTCAGAGTATTATAGTTGTGGTTAGGCTCTACGGGCTTTCAGTTCGACGACTTTTGCACCGAAATGAATTGAACGGGAGCTTTGCTTGATGGTTGGCCCACGCACTACCCTGTTGCGCCCGCTATTCTTGGCCAAATATAGCGCTTTATCAGCGCGATCAAAAACGGAATGATAGTTATCATCTGGTCTCAGCAATTCGACGCCGAAGCTGGCGGTGATGGTCTCGGCTCCGCCAACAACAGCCTTGCCTGTAAGCTCCAGCTGAGCGCGAACGGACTCGGCAAGCAGCATTGCCATTTCAATATTTGAGTTCGGTAGGGCAACGCAGAACTCTTCGCCGCCGATACGCCCCGCGATGCCATTGCTGCCCGCAGCGTCCTTAAGCAATGCGCCAACCATATGAATGACATTGTCGCCCAGCGCATGGCCGTATGTGTCATTGATGCTTTTGAAATGATCTATATCGCAAACGATGAGACAAAAGGGCGTGTTAGCCTCAGTGGCGGCACTGACGGAGGCGATGGCCGCCCCCTCAAAACCACGACGGTTCAAAAGCCCGGAAAGGCTATCGGTATTGGACTCTTCGCGCATACCCAGAACGTAAGTTATCAAATAGTGCGAGAATAAGAGCGATGCCGTGAGTAACGACAGCACCGACACTGACACATTAACAATTGCCAACAAAAGCGAACCGCGCAGACTATCGTTGGTGATAACTTCGCCCGTCACAGCTGGCACAACAAGCGCGCTTAGCGACACAACGCTGGCGTAGGCAATGAAGGTAGCGAACAGCAATTTATCCGACACGCGATTTCCGGCACGCCAAGCCAGCGGAACAGCGATCAGAATCAATAGGCTTGTAGCAACACAAATAACATCAATCCGCGCGCCAAGATTTGCATCACCGAAGCGAAACCAAGAGACTAGGGCAAGCGAAGATATCCCGATGAAGCCTACAAGATAGTTTGGTGATTTTTGCCTGTATCGTTGTGTAATTGCGATGCTGAGCGCCATCGCACTGGCTATGTAGAAAACATCGCCAAGATGTTGAATCCATACCAAATTATTGCGACTGCCAACTAGGGCCTCGATGAAAAAAGCCATGGCCGCAAAACCATAGGCGACGCCAAAGGTGTGCGCCGAAACATCCTGCTGGCCAAAGCGCCAAATGGACAAAAAGCTGAGCGCAAATATGCTGAATAATATCGGCGGGATCAGCTGATTGATTGTCAAAGCTACCATTACACAGCGCCCCGTTGCCCGAATTGGCGTGGTTTCGACGGTATGCTAATCTTGGGCCGTTACATTTCAATGAAAACAAACATAATTCAGCGAGACTGGTTATTAAATGGTGACTAGGGAGCGCTCACTCCGCAGCAACCAACCCCGCCAAGCCTCTGTTTTTCATGAGCTTGTAGTTCACCGAATCCATCAACGCCTGAAACGAGGCGTCGATGATGTTGTCTGAAACACCAACGGTCCACCATCTTGCGCCTGAGGAATCACGGCTTTCGATGAGAACCCGGGTGATGGCTTCTGTGCCGCCATTTAAGATACGCACCTTGTAATCCACCAATTCAAGGTCGCCGATTTCGGATTGGTACTTGCCCAAATCCTTGCGCAGCGCCAAATCCAAAGCGTTAACGGGGCCGTGGCCTTCGGCGACGGATATGGACTTTTGGCCATCAATGCGCACCTTCACAACCGCCTCTGAAACAGTCTTCAAATTGCCTTTGGCATCATAGCGGCGCTCCACCATGCAGCGGAAACTATCGACGCGGAAGAACTCCGGCACAGTGCCCAAAGTGCGACGGGCGAGCAGCTCGAAGCTGGCATCTGCACCTTCATAGGCGTAGCCTTCCGACTCATGATCTTTGACAAGCGAAATCAGCGTATCGAGCTTCGGATCAGCCTTATCCACGATGATGCCACGACGGCTAAGCTCGGACAGGAAGTTGGATTTTCCGCCCTGATCTGACACCATAACCCTGCGACGGTTGCCAACGCTTTCTGGCGGGACATGCTCATAAGTGGCTGGCTCTTTGGCCAGTGCGGAGGCGTGTATGCCGGCTTTTGTGGCAAAGGCAGACGAGCCAACATAGGGCGCCTGCGCATTGGGCGAGCGGTTGAGCAGCTCATCAAACGCGCGGGACAAACGCTGCGTGGCTTTGACGCCTTCGACTGAAATGCCGGTTTCAAAGCGATCTGCGAAGGACGGTTTTAGCACTAGTGTCGGAATGATGGAGATAAGGTCTGCATTGCCGCAACGCTCGCCGATGCCGTTTAATGTGCCCTGCACTTGGCGCACGCCCGCATCAATCGCCGCCAGCGAATTAGCGACTGCTTGGCCCGTATCATTATGCGCATGGATACCTAAATAATCGCCGGGGATACCGGATGCGATGACCGCTTCCACGATGGCGCGCACCTCTTGAGGCTGCGTGCCGCCATTGGTATCGCACAGCACCACCCAGCGCGCGCCGCTGTCATAGGCAGCCTTGGCGCAGGCCAGCGCGTATGGCGTATTGGCTTTGTAGCCATCGAAAAAATGCTCGCAGTCCACTAGCGATTCCTTACCAGCGGCGATGGTGGCTTTGACCGAGCCTTCGATGCTTTCAAGGTTTTCCTTATTGGTGCAACCGAGCGCGACACGGACATGATAGTCCCATGACTTGGCGACTAGGCAAACGGCATCTGCTGGCGTCTGGAACAGGGCGCTGAGACCCGGATCATTGGAGGCGGAAACACCTGCCCGTTTGGTCATGCCGAAGGCGGTGAACTTGGCGCTGCGCACGGGCTTTTCAGTGAAAAAAGCTGTGTCGGTGGGGTTCGCGCCGGGGTAGCCGCCTTCGATATAGTCCATGCCATAATCATCGAGCAGCTTGGCAATTGCCTTTTTATCCTCAACCGAAAAGTCGATGCCCGGCGTTTGCTGACCATCGCGCAAGGTTGTGTCAAACAGATAGATGCGTTGCTTTTTCATTTTGGGTTTGTCTCATAACCGTCTGAAGAAATTGTTGAGGCGGGCCACACCTTGGTATCGTGATCCGGATGCTGGTGATTGGTGGCGAAAATAGCTGCCAACCGCGCACCGCCATCCGTCTCTGAGGCAAAACTTTCGGATGAGTAAATTTTCGGCAACTTATCAAACCACGGGAGGCGCGATTCAATGCCGCTTTGCTCGATGGGAACAACGACTTCCGGATCATCCAGCGAGCCGAGCGTGATGTTGAGATGTGCGACGCCTTCGATGGTTTCAAAGGTCAGCGGTGTGCCGCAGGTAGCGCAAAAGCCGCGCCGGACTATGTCTGACGAGTTGAAGTGTGAGAGCTTGCCGCGCGTGATTTCAAACGTGGCGAGCGGCGCGTTAGCCAGCGGCATAAAATAATTGCCCGCTGCCTTTTGGCACATGCGGCAATGGCAAAGGTGCGCCGTTTGCGGCTGCACATCCGCAGAATAACGCACCGCGCCGCACTGGCATCCGCCGGATAATTTCATGTTTTTGGTTCCCACTTGGCTGTATCAAAATCCGGGTGTTGATAGCTTACCACATCGGCGAGAAACGGCGCGGATGCCATGTCCTCTTCGGTGCGCGAGGATGGCAAATCATCGAGCGTTGCCACGCATTTCAGCTTGGCCTCCATGCCCCACTGGCGCTCTGGCACGATGGTATTTGGCTCATCAAAAGCGCCAATCGCAAGGCCCAAACCATCCGGTGCATCATAGCCCAGCGGCGTGCCACACTTTTCACAAAACAAGCGGCTGGCTTGGTTCGATGAGGCGAAGCGCTGGGGATTGCCGCGTGTCCATTCGAGGCTGGCTTCGCCCAGCGAGACCAGCGGCGCGAAGAACGCACCAAAGGCTTTCTGACACATGCGGCAATGGCAGATAGTAGCATCGCCGAGTGGGCCACGCACTCTGAAACGCACCGCGCCGCATTGGCAGCCGCCGGATTTGGTTGGGGTCATTGGAGTGACCTTTCGTTCGATATTATGACGATGTGATTGCACACACCTTCGATGTCTTTCAGCACATCGACATTGGTAAAACGTAGCACAGACCAACCGGATCGCTCGATGAAGCTCGCGCGTTTCGCGTCGTAGGCTTGCGCCGCTGGTTCATAGTGCTGGGAACCGTCCACTTCGACGATGAGGCGTTTTTCTGGGCAAGCAAAATCTACGATGTAGTTGCCCACGGGAAATTGGCGGCGAAAGCCGAGGTCCATGAGGCGGTGGGCGCGGACGGTACTCCACAATTTTAACTCGGCGTCGGTCATGGCTTTGCGCATGGATTTGGCGTTTTTGCGCAGACGTTCTGGGACAAGATCATGCGGCATGGGCTTGCCTCGCCGGCGCTATCTTCGGTTCGCTCGGTGCGAGGCGCCCCCCTCTGTCCTGTCGGACATCTCCCCCACAAGTGGGGAGATCGGCGCTCCACCCTTCGCTGATAATTATTGAAAGTTGATCGCGAGTATAACCATTGAAAATTGCCAGCGACACGC
>JANPBE010000272.1:0-6878 GCA_031430295.1 Phyllobacterium sp. | reverse complement strand
TAAACGCGGCAACAAAAGGCTGATTGCCGCCATTGCATATCCATCGTTCATCGTATATCGCCGATGACCGATGGAGCTTAAAACCAAACTTGAGTCGCAACATGATGCCAGTACCGCTGATGCCGCGCTGGCGGCGGATTTGTTTGCGCTGGCTCACCCCGTCCGTCTCGCCATTGTGCGCCATCTTGCCAGCTCCTCGGCCTGTTGCAACAAAGATGTCGTGAGCCGCGTAGGCCTTGCGCAATCCACCGTATCGCAACATTTGAAAATCCTCGTGGAGGCAGGGCTGGTGATTTTCACGCCAGATCGCCAGCGCTCGCGCTACACGCTCAATCACGCGCGGCTAGGCGAAGTCACAGCCGCTTTGGAATCCCTCAAAAATTTTACATCGGGCTGCTGCCAAAACCGCAGCGCCACTATAGAACTTAGGAAGGCCTAACCCCTTGTCCGTTAAAACTGTATCCTCAGATCGTGGTTCGACATTTTCCACGTTAAAAAACCTATGGCCCTACATGTGGCCCAAAGAACGCGGCGATTTGCGCAACCGTGTTGTTTGGGCGACGCTATTCATGGTCATCGCCAAGGTTTTGACACTGGCAATTCCCTACACATTCAAGTGGGCAACCGATGCGCTGAATGGCAAAATCATCACCGGCGTCGCGCTTCCAGCCATTTTGCTCGGCCCGATAGCGATGGTCATCGCCTATAATCTGGCACGTATCATTTCCACCGGCTTTAACCAGCTACGCGATGCGCTGTTCGCATCCGTTGGCCAATACGCCGTGCGTAAACTTGCCTATCGCACGTTCGTGCACATGCATGATTTGTCGCTACGCTTCCATTTGGAGCGCCGCACCGGCGGCCTTTCCCGCGTCATCGAGCGCGGCACCAAGGGTATCGAAACCATCGTCCGCTTCACCATTTTGAACACGCTCCCGACCATTTTAGAGTTTGCCCTAACCGCTGCCGTACTTGGCTTCGCCTATAGCTGGACCTACGTGCTCGTCGTTGCCGGAACAGTTGCGCTCTACACATGGTTCACCATCTGGGCCAGCGATTGGCGCATTGGCATACGCAAGGAAATGAACGCCTCGGATACAGATGCCAACACCAAGGCCATCGATTCGCTGCTGAACTTTGAGACCGTCAAATATTTTGGCAACGAGCGCATGGAGGCCACGCGCTATGATGCATCAATGGCGCGCTATGAATCTGCGGCCACAAAAACATGGACATCGCTCGGCTGGCTCAACTTCGGGCAGGGCGTGATATTCGCCATCGGCATGGCCATCATGATGGCAATGTCCGCCTATGATGTCTCTACCGGCAAGCAAACCATCGGCGACTTTGTACTTATCAACACGCTGTTGATGCAGCTTTCCATCCCGCTCAATTTCATCGGCTTTATTTATCGCGAAATCCGCCAAGGCCTCACAGATATTGAACAGATGTTCGATTTGCTCGACGAAAAGCAGGAAGTCACAGATAGACCCGACGCCAAGACACTGCAGATCACCACAGGCGCGATTTCATTCAAGGACGTGCATTTCGCCTATGATCCGGAACGTCAAATCCTCAAGGGCGTGTCGTTTGATGTGCCGGCGGGCAAAACTGTCGCCATTGTCGGTCCGTCCGGTGCAGGCAAGTCCACGCTGTCGCGCCTTTTGTTCCGCTTTTACGACATTCAGTCCGGATCGATCACGCTGGACGGGCAAGACATTCGCGACGTGACGCAAATCTCGTTGCGTGCCGCAATCGGCATGGTTCCGCAAGATACCGTGCTTTTCAACGATACGATTGCCTATAATGTTCGTTATGGCCGCCCTGATGCAAACGATGCCGACATCGCAAAGGCTGCCGAACTGGCGCAGATTGATGGGTTCATCCAGCAGTTGCCACTTGGTTACAAATCTATGGTCGGCGAGCGCGGCTTGAAACTTTCTGGCGGTGAAAAGCAGCGTGTGGCGATTGCCCGTACCATTTTGAAAGCCCCGCCAATTCTGATCTTGGACGAAGCAACATCAGCACTGGACACCAACACCGAGCGCGAAATCCAGTCAGCGTTGGATACCGTCAGCCGTGGCCGAACCACACTGGTCATCGCGCATCGCCTGTCCACAGTCATCTCAGCCGATGAAATCATTGTGCTGCAAGATGGCGGCATCGCTGAGCGCGGCTCGCACAGCGCCCTTATTAAGAAAAAGGGACTTTATGCCGCGATGTGGGATCGCCAGCTGGAAGCCAATGAGGCCGCAGAACGTCTGCGCAAAGCAGAAGAAAACGATGATTTGGGCGTCGTTGTGCGCCGGAAAATCCCGCAGCCGAGCTAACGGTGCAAACATTAAAATTGAGGCACACTCTCGTGCCTCAATTGCCTCTCAGATGCAGATGCTCTATTCAGGGCTTCCATAGAGAGACAATATTCCATGAGCGTTGTAGATTCGATTAGAAAAGCGATGGTTCCCATTCACCGCGAGGGCTGGCCGTTCATCGGCGTGTTTGCGGCGATCACATTTTTCCTGAGCTTTTTTTCCACCACCCTGTTCTGGTTAGGCCTCATTCTCACGGCTTGGTGCACCTATTTCTACCGCGACCCAAAGCGCGTCACGCGCACGGATGACCGGTTGGTAATCTCGCCTGCCGATGGCATTGTTTCCGCCGTTGGCCCTGCCTATCCACCCAAGGAATTGGGCCTCGGTGACAGCGAAATGCTTCGCATTTCAGTGTTCATGAATGTGTTTTCCGTCCATATCAATCGGGCACCGGTGCGCGGCAAAATCGAGCAGATCGCCTATAAACCCGGCAAATTCTTGAGCGCGGATTTAGACAAGGCGAGCTCGGAAAATGAGCGTAACGGCCTGCGCATCCTCTCACCAAACGGCATGGTTGGCGTGGTGCAAATCGCTGGCCTTATCGCACGGCGCATCGTGTGCTGGACAGAAGAGGGCGCGTCTATTGGCGCTGGCGAGCGCTTCGGCCTCATCCGCTTTGGCTCCCGTGTCGATGTGTTTTTGCCTATAAAAACCAATGTGCGTGTTTCGCTCGGCCAAACGGCCGTCGCTGGTGAAACCGTTATAGCTGAGTTTGGCGGAGAGCCGTCCTTGGCCTTGGTACGCAGCGCATGAGCGATGACCCGTTAGATAACGCCATTCCCGCTTTCCACCCGCATGGCCCCGTGCCCAAAGGGCGGCGCATTGGCAATATCGAAGCAAAGTTCATTCTGCCCAATCTCATTACTGTTTTAGCCATTTGCGCAGGCCTCACCGGAATTCGCCTCGGCTACGAAGGTCGCACGGAAGAGGCTATTGGCCTCGTGCTGCTTGCGGCATTTTTGGATGGTATTGACGGCCGCTTGGCCCGCGCCATGAAGGCGCAATCTAAATTCGGCGCACAGATGGATTCGCTTGCCGATGTGATCAACTTTGGTGCCGCACCGGCATTGGTTCTCTATGCCAGCATCTTGGACCAAGCCCGTTCGGTTGGCTGGATTGCGGCAATGGTCTATGTGATTGCGTGCTGCCTGCGCTTGGCACGGTTTAATGTGATGGCCGATGATCCCAACCGTCCGGCGTGGATGTCAGATTTTTTTGTGGGCGTTCCCGCACCGTTCGGCGCGTTTCTGGTTATGCTGCCGGCTTATTTGGCATTCCTCGGCGTGCCAGTCGGCAAAGGGTTTGCCATGGGTGCATCCATTTTCACCCTTGTCGTTGCATTGTTGATGATTAGCCAACTGCCGGTATTTTCAGGCAAAACTTCCTTCGCCCGTGTACCGAGCGATTGGATTATGCCAGTGTTGCTAGGCGCAGCGATTTATGTGGCGTTGCTGCTCACATTCACGTGGGAAATGTTGACACTCTCAACCATAGCATACTTCTGCTTCCTGCCTTTCGGGCCAATGGCTTTCAAAAAGCGACAGGCAGCCGAGAACGCAGCAAAAGCCGAGCCGCAGCCGGAAACAGCTGAATAAGCCGCTTTTGCTTCGGCGCCACCAGATCAATTGGTAGCAAGAATTAAGCGCCGATGTGCCTATGGCCCACGGTTGTCCCGCCCTTATCCAAGGTAACCATAAGCACAAAAAACGACACACTACCTGTTTTTGCTATTGCAACCTGAAATATAGAAAGCCACACTCATTGCGGAAGACGAGTTTTATAGTGCAGCTTTGAGGAGTGATAATGGCAATTAAGATTGGCAATAATAACGCAAACACGATCAATGGTACGAGCCGCAATGATCTGATTTTTGGCCTCAACGGCGATGACTTTATTAACGCCGGTGCAGCAAATGATTTTATATTTGCAGGCGCAGGCAATGATCAGATTTTTGCCGGTAACGGCAATGATTGGGTTTTTGCAGGAACGGGCAATGACATTGCCTTCGGCGGTGATGGCAATGACTTCTTGTTCGGTGATTCCGGCAATGACACTCTCGATGGCGGTCGCGGCAGCGATGTTGTCGATGGCGGTACCGGCAATGACACGCTAATTTTCACCGATGCCGAGCGCGGTGGACTAGACTACTATACCGGCGGCGCAGGCCAAGACACGCTGGTTCTCGAATTTGCAGGCGCGCGCTGGGCCAATGCCGCAGTGAAGGCTGAGGTCGTTTCATACCTTAATTACCTCGCAGGCGGCGGAACTGGAAACTTCACTTTCACCACATTAAATCTGGTGGTCAGCAGCCTCGAAACGCTGGTTGTGAAAGTCGATGGCGTCATCGTTAACCCGCTTGGCACTGGCAATACCGTTCCCACGGGCCAAGCCGACAGCTATGCCACCGGCGAAAATGGCATTCTCACCGTATCGCCAGCCACAGGGCTCGGCACATTGGTGGGCAACGATAACACCGGCAACGGCGCGTTTACGGTTGAGCTCGTTGCAGGCCCAGCGCTCGGCGCACTAACCCTCAACACCAACGGCACTTTCAGCTTCAATCCCGGCACAGCGTTCGACTATCTGGCCGCAGGCCAGTCCGCAGTCGAAACATTCACCTACCGCATCGTTAATAGCGCAGGCACATCCGCGCCGATAACCGTCTCATTGAATATAGCGGGTGCAAACGATGTCGCTACCATCGGCGGCACGAACTCCGGTTTGGTCACGGAAGACAGCGCACTCACAACTGTCTCCGGCGCGGTTACCATCACCGATGTCGATGCAGGTCAGTCAGCACTCGCCAATCCCGGCACCATCCAAGGCACTTACGGTTCACTGGCCTTAGCCGCCGACGGTACTTGGACTTATACAATCAACAACAGCCTCGCGGCCACGCAAGGCCTTAGCGGCAGTGTCGTAGCCAGCGAAAACTTTGCCATCTCATCGCTAGACGGCACGGCCACCTCTGCAATCACGATAGACGTCCAAGGCACAAACGACGTGCCAACCTTCGGCCTGCAATTTGGCATCGTCAACGAAGATGGCTCGCTCGTGCCAAACGACATAGGATCTCAAATCGCAACTGGTACAATCGTGGTCAATGATGCTGATACCGGCCAGTCTGGCGTCGCCAATCCTGGCACTTATGCAGGTATATATGGTTCACTAGCGCTGGCGGCAAATGGTACTTGGGTTTACACTTTAGATAATGAAAGCATTGCCGTGCAGTCTCTTGGAGGCGGTGAAACCGGCGGTGCGCTTGAAGTCATAAACGTCAACACAATCGACGGAACAATTGTACCAATCACACTCTTTGTTGTTGGAACCGACGATGCGGCGACCGTCGATGGCATTTTATCAGATACCATCGTCCTCGCCCTTGAAGACGTCACCGCCGATGGCTTCGTTACAGTCAGCGATATTGACCAAGGCGAATCTGGTGTCGTGTCCGGTGTGTTTGAGGGAATATACGGCAATCTGACCCTTAGCGGCGATGGCACATGGGTCTATGATTTCACAGCGTTCGATCAGGTCGGCGGTGAAGTGCCGCAATTCCTCAATGACAGCTTTGACTTGAACACAATTGGCGGCGATTTGTACAACATCTCAGTGTCAATCAGCGATGGATTTCTAATCCCGAGCTAACGCTGCTATCCATTTAAACCCAAGCATCTGCCGGTTCACCCCGGCAGATGCTAATCCACAAACTTATTATCGCGCACGACAAACAGCTTGCCGGTCTCGCGCACATCCGGATATGTCAGCCGCACAATCTTCGCCGCGACTTCTGATGGATGTGGCAAGGTCAGCGGGTCTTCGCCCGGCACGGCCTGCGCCCGCATGGCTGTGCGGGTAGCACCCGGATCAACACAATTCACCCGCAGCGGCATGTTCTTGGTCTCGTCAGCCCACGAGCGCGCCAGCACTTCAACGGCAGCTTTGGACGCCGCATACGGCCCCCAAAACGCCCGCGCAGAATGCGCAACGCTGGAGGATAAAACCAGCGCTCGTCCGGCATCCGAAAGCCGCAGCAGCGGGTCAACCGAGCGTATCAGCCGCCACGTGCTCGTCACATTCAACGTCATCAAGCGGTCGAACACTTTGGCCTCGACATGGCCGATAGGCGAGATGGTTCCCAGCATAGCGGCATTGGCCACCAGAATATCCAGCTTGCCCCAGCGCTCATAAATCGCGCCGCCAAGGCGGTCGATGCCGGGCCCATCCATTAAATTCAGCGGCACCAGCGTCACGCTACCGCCAGCGGCTTTGATTTGATCATCCAGTTCTTCCAGCCCGCCTTGCGTGCGCGCAACCGCAATCACATGCGCACCAGCCGCAGCCATCTGAAGCGCCAGTTGATAGCCTATGCCGCGGGATGCACCGGTGACCAGCGCGATTTTACTCGTGAAATCTTCAGCCATTATTAGCCACGATGGAGAGTTTGCGGACAGTCTCAGTGCCGTCGCGGTCGGTTAGTCTTGTGGGGTATTCGCGGGTAAAGCA
>JANPBE010000271.1:0-1078 GCA_031430295.1 Phyllobacterium sp. | reverse complement strand
GCCAAAGCGGCGATGCCCGCAAATATAGCGCCGATATCGAAGGCCTACCCGGTGTCGATGTGGCGTTCCTGTCAGCCTCCGAAATCGCCCGCGAGCTTGCCGCCGGAACCATCGACATGGGCGTAACCGGCGAAGACCTGTTGCGCGAAACCATCGCCGATTTTGATGCCCGTGTGAGCATTCCCGCACGTCTCGGCTTCGGCCACGCCGATGTGGTGGTGGCGGTTCCTGATAGCTGGATTGACGTTGTTACGATGGCGGATCTGGATGATGTGGCCGCAGAGGTTCGCCAGCGTCATGGGCGGCGCTTACGCATCGCCACCAAATATTGGCGCCTAACACAGAGCTTTTTCTCCGGACAGCACGGCATTCAAATGTACCGCATTGTCGAAAGCCTAGGCGCCACCGAAGGCGCGCCAGCGGCGGGGCAGGCGGATATTATTGTCGATATTACCAGCACAGGCTCTACGTTGACGGCCAATCAATTGCGCATTTTGGAAGATGGCGTGATGCTGAAATCCGAAGCGTGTCTAGCGCTCACCAAGCGCGACCGGACGGATGAAGACGCCGCGCTCGTGCGCCAAGTCATCGAAAAATTCTCATAAAAAAAGCCCGGCTTGCCGAGCTTTTCATTGTTGTCGATTAGGTGTCAGCCGCGCTTGGCGTCAACCGAGTAAGCACCAGCGCCAGCCGCAGCAAGAGCCAAGAAGCCACCAGCAATCGCTACGTTTTTCATGAACATAATCATCTGCATACCGGATGCGTCACCCGCTGCTGCCGAATAATGGAACACGTAACCAGTGAACAGGCAAAATGCTGCCAAAAGGTAAGATGCGATGCGCGTTTGGAAACCAACAAGAATGGCAATGCCTGCAACCACTTCAAATATTGCAGCTAGCCATGCGAGCGCTGTGCCAGCTGGCAAGCCCATAGCCGAGATGTAACCGGCAGTACCTTCAATGGCGCCGAACTTCTGGATGCCGGCAGGAATGAAAAGAACAGCCAATAAAATGCGGCTGATGAGCAAAGAAATAGAATTGGACATAGAGAACCCTCTGTTTTGTTAATGGAAAATCTT
>JANPBE010000270.1:0-3900 GCA_031430295.1 Phyllobacterium sp. | reverse complement strand
ACGGTCACGTGACCGGAAAACCCACCATCAAAATATTTATCGACGGCATCGCTAACACGGCTGGAGATAAGCGTTCTAAAGCTATCACCCAACTCCATGTGCTTTCCAGATATGCGAAGGCTCATGGTGCAACTCCCTTTCAAATTTGATTCTGCCGGACTGGCATCACGACCTTATATCGCTATGCGCCCGACGCAAATCCATTCGCCGGTCAAAAATGTCCGGTGATCTGTCAGTCTCAACAGTCTTGGGGAGAATTTGTGTCCAACCTGAAAGTTTCAACCAAAAATTTCAGCGTGACCCCAATCGTCGGGCGGGCCTATAATCTGGCGCGTTAACGATGTCAATTGACCATGGATTTTAGGCAGATGCGCACAAAATGGCCTTTTTTTCACGTCTGCGCTGCACAGACGAGGGAATGTTCATGGATTCGCGGTACTTAGCGACGGTGCGCCGCGCAATATCTACGCCACTTTTTAACAGCACATCAACAATCTGATCATCAGATAAAACATTTTTTTGCGTTTCACTCTCAATCATCTGGCGGATGGTATGGCGCACGGACTGGGCGGAGTGGGAATCGCCACCTTCAGAATTATTAATGGCAGCGGTGAAAAAATAGCGCAATTCAAACACACCGCGCGGCGTTTCCATGAATTTATTGGCTGTAACGCGGCTGACGGTTGATTCGTGCATTTTTATTGCATCGGCAACAGTTTTGAGATTGAGCGGGCGCAGCCGCGAGACGCCATAAATCAGGAACGCGTCCTGCTGTTTGACGATTTCCTGCGCCACTTTCAAAATTGTCCGCGCGCGCTGGTCGAGACTTCTTGTCAGCCAGTTGGCGGTGGCTAAACATTCCGACAAATATTCCTTATCCGCAGCGCTTTGTGTGCCACGGCTGACCTTGGTAAAATAGCTTTGGTTGACCAAAACCCGTGGCAGCGCCGCCGGGTTCAGTTCGATCAGCCAAGAACCATCCTGCGCGGTGCGCACGGCGACATCGGGTATGATGGCTTCCATAGTGCCGGTGGCAAAGGCCGTGCCGGGCTTGGGGTCGAGGCCGCGAATTTCCGCCAACATATCCAATATATCGGCGTCATCGACCCCGCAGAGCCGCTTGAGCTCTTTGAAGTCGCGCTTTGCCAAAAGATCGAGATTGGCGACAAGCATAGCCATTGCCGGGTCAAACCGGTCTTTGGCTTTCAGTTGAATGGCAAGACACTCCGCCAAATTGCGCCCGAACAGGCCAATGGGATCAAACTCTTGGCACTTTGCTAGGATGGCCTCTGCTTGGCGTAGCGGCAGACCGAGCTTTTCAGCTGATTCTGACAAGTCAGCCCGCAGATAGCCGCTTTCATCCAAACAATCAGCAAGCTCCATGGCAAACAACCGCTCACCGGCGTCCGCAAATGTAAAGGCGATTTGCTCAGTAACATGTTCGCGAAGCGTTTCAGGCTTGGCCACCACATCGTCAAAATCAAACCCTTCACTGCCCTCAAACGAGCCACCGGAACCGGTCTCGGTCTTCCATTGCGAGGCTAAATCCGATGTTTGATCGGGAACAGTCGGTGCATCATCCTGGAAAATATTATCCAAGGGCGCATCAAAGGTAGCGGCCATTTCGCTGGCAATGGCATGGTCTTCATGCATCCAATTATCGTCAGCATCACCGGAAAAGCTGTCACCCTCCCACTCATCATCCGATTTGTGCAGGTCCGGCAGCGTTTCGAGCGCAATTGTCTCGGATACGGGAACCGCCTCTAACAGCGGATTACGCTCCATCTCTTCTTCAACAAATTTGGACAATTCGATATGGGTCAGCTGCAGCAGTTTTATCGACTGCATCAGTTGCGGCGTCATCACCAGAGACTGTGATTGACGCAATGCCAGCTTTTGACCCAATGCCACGCGTAAACGAACTCCCATTTCAGTGCACACTGAAATTGGCATAACGCTTGCTTGTCAATAAATTATTTCACTTCTTTGCAATCTGGCATGGTTTATGCCGTGTTTGCGAGGCTGGAGCATCGTACAAAAAAGTGTGAGCGGTTTTTTGCAGTAACGATGCGACGAACAAAGACTGGAACGCAAGGCGTTCCAAAGTGTCTAAAGTGTGAATTGTTCGCCCAAATAGAGGCGTCGCACTTCCGGATGGGCAACAATCTCGGCGGGCGTGCCGTGGGTCAATAGCTCGCCCGCATGGATAATATAGGCACGGTCAATGAGGCCAAGCGTTTCGCGCACATTATGATCTGTAATCAAAACGCCGATGCCGCGACTTGTGAGATGGCGCACCAGATTTTGAATATCCGCCACCGCAATCGGGTCCACGCCCGCAAAAGGTTCGTCCAGCAGCATGAAATTCGGGCGAGATGCTAAAGCACGGGCAATTTCCAAGCGCCGCCGCTCACCGCCGGACAGCGCGATGGAGGGCGATTTGCGCAAATGTGAGATGTGAAACTCTTCTAACAACCCATCAAGGTCATTCTCGCGCTGCTTCTTGTCTTTCTCGACGACTTCAAGCACAGCGCGGATATTATCTTCAACGGAGAGCCCGCGAAAAATCGAGGCCTCTTGCGGCAGATAGCCGATGCCAAGCCGCGCACGGCGGTACATTGGCATTTGCGTCACATCATGGCCATCAATTTCAATCGTGCCCGCATCCACGGGAACAAGCCCGGTGACCATATAGAAACAGGTGGTTTTGCCCGCACCATTGGGCCCGAGCAGACCGACAGCCTCACCAGCACGTAAGCCCATCGTCACGCCATTGACGACCTGACGGCCCTTATAGCTTTTGGATAGGCCACGCGCGATCAGCGTGCCTTCATATTTGGCGGAGCGCGTTGCTTTGGCGGCCTTATCGGCCTTGCCGGAAAACAGATTCTTGAAAATAGCCACGTCCGTTTAGTTCTTTTTGGCCGATTTGGAATCAATCACGATGCTAACGCGGCCTTTATTACAGCTTTCCAAATGCGCTTGGCCGTTCTTCATCTGCACAGTGAGTTTGCAGCCAACAGCGATATTTTCACCTTCAGACAACACAACTTTGCTGCCGGACAGCACCAGCACTTGGCTCTTCATGTCAAAAGTCGCATCATCGCCGGTGGCCACTTGCGTATCAGACTGCACATAGACTTTGCCGGAAACCACCAAGTGATCTATCGCCGCTGACCCAGTAGCGGCAGAACCGCCGTCGCCCTTGACATAATAAACCACCATTTTGCCCGCCTTTAACAGCGTCGGCCCCTGCACAACTTTCACATTGCCGGTAAATTCGGCCACGCTGTCGGCTTCACGCACATCCAAACGATCGCTCTCAATTTGGATAGGCTGGTCGTTGGAGAGTTTAAGACCAGTAAGCTGGTCCTTGTTATTTTGAGCCAAAGACGCGCCGCTCGGCGCGGCGACCATCAAACCAGCCAGCGCAAACTTGATAAAAAAACTACGGCTCATAGGACATCCTCAATTGGGTGTTTGTGTCGTGGTATCGCCAGCAGATTTATTCAACTGCTTCGGGTCTATGCTTAATCGCACTTTTTTATCAAAAATCAAATGCTTGCCGCCATCAGAGACCTGCATACTGTCGGCAGTGATGTGCGAGCCCTTGGCGGTGATATCTACCGGTTCATTGGTAACGAGCGTATTTTGCCCGATATCAATGGCAGCGGATGTCAACTTCGCCACCATGCCATCGCTTGTGGTCAGCGTTACGGTCTTGTTCAAATCAAGTTTGTTGTTGGCATGGTCAAACATGCCGCCACCGGCAGTGAGATCTGCCGTCGTGTCTTTGCCGAACGGCAGTGTGGCCGTGATTTTCTCAAGCTCCACCAATCCGTCCTTTTTGACCTCTTGGAATGCACGCTCGGCCTGCATTTTATAAGGCCGCTTATCACC
>JANPBE010000269.1:0-1983 GCA_031430295.1 Phyllobacterium sp. | reverse complement strand
CAGCCATGCTGGCAGACCGCTCCGCCGAAATCGTACGCATCTTGGATGAGACCGCCAAGCCGCTCGTTGCCAGCCTGTCCGAAACTGGCAAGACTGTTACATCTCAGCTCGAAGCCGCGACCAAGGCCGCGACGGAACGCTTGCGCGATGAAAACGCCGTCATGGTACAAATGCTGGCCAGCCGCACTGCCGAGACCGTGAACGCCATGACTGCCGCCCGTTCGGATTTGGCAGGCGGCGTGTCGGATCTTATCGACCGCCTGTCAGCCTCCAATTCCAAGCTCGGCCAGCTTATAGATATGGCGCACACAAACTTGGGCGCGGTCGGTGAACAGCTTTCTGGCAGTACGGAACAGTTCTCTAATCTCAGCGATAATTTCGTGGCGCAGGGCGAAAAGGCTGCCAGCCAGATTTCCACCTCGGCGCGGATGCTCGAAGGCAATGTTAGCCGTCTCACTGAGCTTTCGTCCGGCACACTGAAAGAAGTGGCGGCCATCGCCAGCCGCTTTGATGAGCATGGCCGCGTGTTGGCCTCCGCTTCGGATTTGCTCAGCGCCGCGCAAGGCTCGCTCAGCCATACGTTGGAAGATCGTCAGGAAGCGCTCGAAGCGCATGCCGTTGGCCTTGTTAAGCGCTCGGAAGAGATCGAAAACACGCTGCGCTCGTTTGAAACGCTGGTGTCCTCCGCCTTTGACCGCGCCGAAAGTCGCACGCAGTCCTCCACTCAAGGCATGAAAGCATCGCTGGCTGAAGTGGTCGAGCAGGCCACCAGCCGCTTCGCCGATGCTACGGAGGATATGCGCAAGACGGCCAATGATATCCGTGTTGAGATAGAAGCGGCCAAGGCTGAAATTGCCAATGGCATGGCTGATATGCCCGCTGGCGCACGACAGGCAACAGCGGAAATCCGCGCCGAGATCGAGGCCGCCAAGGCCGATATCAAGGCCAGCGTTAAAGATATGCCAAGTGATGCGCGCCGTGCTGCGGCGGAAATCAAGGCCGAACTGGAAGAAACCCGCGCGGAACTCCGCAAGGGCGTGTTGGAATTGCCGGAAGAAACACGGCTTTCCTCGCAAACCATGCGCCGCGCCGTTGCCGAGCAGATTGGCGCGTTGAAGGAATTGTCCGAAATCGTCGGCAAGTCGGGCAGGGCGTTTGATATGGCGTCGGCCACCACAGCCCGCGCCGCGCCAGTTCGCCAAGAGCCTCGGGTCGAGCCAACCTATGTAGAACCAGCGCCGCGCCGCGCACCAGAGCCACAATTGCGCGGCACACTGCCCGCTGATGCGCCGCAAATGCCAAAGGCCGCCGCGCCTGGTGGCAATGGCTGGGTATCAGACCTGTTGCAGCGTGCCTCGCGCGAGGAAGAGCCGGTTGCTCCCCGCACTGCCGCGCCCGCCGCCCGCTCACCGCTCCATGTGGTCGAATCGCTGAATTCGCTTTCGGTCGATATCGCCCGCGCCATTGACCATGAAGCGTCTGTAGAACTCTGGGAGCGCTACCGTCGCGGCGAGCGCAACGTCTTCACGCGCCGCCTCTACACGCTCAAAGGCCAGCAAACCTTCGACGAAATCCGCCGCAAATACCAAACCGACTCAGACTTCCGCGCGGCAGTCGACCGCTACGTCGAAGACTTCGAGCGCCTGCTACAAGACGTAGCCCGCAACGACCGCGACCAAATCATGACGCAGACCTATCTGACGTCAGATACGGGCAAGGTTTATACGATGCTGGGTCATGCGAGCGGGAAGTTGCGGTAAGGGGGATTGGCTTTGGAATTGCGGGATTGGTTGTTAATTAGCCGCCTGCTTTGCCCACCACCGTTGCACCCCTCTCTGTCCTGTCGGACATCTCTCCCTCAAGGGGAGAGATCGGCGCGCCAACGTTTGTTATTATTTTTCAATCGTTTATGCCAAGTGCGAAATTAGAAGTTTAGCGAAAGCAGTTGCGCCATCCGATCTCTCCCCTTGAGGGAGAGATGTC
>JANPBE010000268.1:0-2401 GCA_031430295.1 Phyllobacterium sp. | reverse complement strand
GACAAGGCCTTTGGCCGTATTGATGTGCTGGTCAATGCCGCCGCAATTACCGACCGTGGCACGATCCTCGACACATCGCCGGAATTGTTTGACCAGATGTTCGCCGTCAATGTCCGCGCACCATTTTTCTTAATGCAAGACGCACTGAAGGTGATGAAGCGCGAAAAGATTGAGGGTTCTATCGTCAATATTGGCTCCATGTCGGCCATGGGCGGCCAGCCGTTTATTGCGGCCTATTGCTCATCTAAGGGAGCGTTGGAAACGCTGACCCGCAACACGGCCTATGGCCTGCTGCGCAATAAAATTCGCGTCAATCAACTCAATATTGGTTGGATGTCATCAGAGGGCGAGGACCGCATTCAGCGCGAGTTTCACGGAGCGGCGGCGGACTGGCTGGAAAAAGCTGCGGCCAGCCAACCCAATGGTCGCTTGGTTGACCCACAAGAAGTGGCCCGCGCCGTAGCGTTTTTGGCATCGAGTGAATCCGGCTTGATGACAGGCTCCATCGTCAATTTCGACCAGTCTGTCTGGGGTGCGTATGATGGCTCGCCGCATCCGGACGCGCCGCTATAAAAACTTGTCCGGCATTTGTTGCTAAGTGGTTTCGGTGATTCTATTCATTGCAAATGAAAGCTCACCGATTCTCATTTTTTGCAGCCTTCGCGCTCACCGCCTGTCAGTCCACAGGACCGTCCGCCTATAATGCACCGGAAGCAGCACAGCCGCCGATCTCCACGTTCCACTGTGGCGGCGGACAGACTTTGACTGTCCGTAACTACGGCACCAGCGTGAATGTGACGACTGATGACGGCAAATCTACCGAGCTCCCGGCAGTTGATAATAATTCAAAATCGCGCTTTAGCCTTGAACAAACGGCGATTGTCTTTGATGGCCCAACCGCACTTTATATGGTGACCGGCAAGCCGCCGTTGGATTGCAAGCGCTAACTTTTGGCCTATGCGGCACTTTGCACCTTGAAGCCGAGCAATTGAGACTAAATACGGTAGCTAAGATGTGCTTTCCGGCTTTGCTGCATTGCAAAAAGCCGCTAGAAGGCGACAGTGACTTATCTGCCAGCGCCATTTTCAGCGTATTGGCATTTTACGAGGGCAAACATGTCGTCCACTATTCAAAGTAAACGCCCGCTTTCGCCACATCTTTCGATTTATAAGCCAATACCCACGATGGTGACATCCATCTTGCACCGTATCACGGGTGTGGCGCTCTATTTGGGAACATTATTGGTCGCGTGGTGGCTGATAGCGGCGGCGACAAGCCCTGCCTATTTTGATTTTGTGTCGATGATTTTTGGCTCGTTGATTGGCAAGATTATTCTGTTTGGTTTCACATGGGCGCTAATGCTGCACATGCTTGGCGGCATTAAACACCTTATCTGGGATACCGGCCGCCTTATTGACAAAGGCACATCGACTAAACTCGCCTATGCCAGCCTGTTTCTTGCCTCTGCCCTGTCTGTATTAATCTGGGCATTCGCATTTTTCGTGAGGCTCTGAAGATGACTGATTATCGCACTCCGCTCAATAAAGTTCGCGGCCTCGGCTCTGCCAAAGACGGTACGGAGCATTTTTGGCGTCAACGCCTCACGGCGCTGGCAAACATTCCATTGTTGCTATTTTTCATCGGCTTTGTGGTTTCCATGCGCGGCGCGAGCCAGGCGGAAGTGGTAGCAGCTGTCGCCCACCCCGTTACGGCGTTGATTCTGATTGCGGTGTTAATTTCCGGCCTCATCCACATGAAGCTCGGCATGCAAGTGGTAATCGAAGACTATGTGCATGGCGAGGGCACAAAAATCATCTGTCTGTTGTTGAACAATCTCTTTGCTATCGCCGTCGGTTTGGCAGCCGTTTTTGCAATTCTCAAAATGAGCTTCGGGGCGTAATCTTTCATGGCTTCTCACACCTCTGCCGCCAGCGGCAAAACCTATCAATTTATCGACCATGAGTTTGATGTTGTGGTCGTCGGCGCCGGTGGCTCCGGCCTTCGCGCCACGCTCGGCATGGCCGAACAGGGCCTGCGCACAGCCTGCATTACCAAGGTTTTCCCGACACGCTCGCACACAGTGGCGGCGCAAGGCGGCATTGCCGCTTCGCTTTCCAACATGGGTCCGGATAGCTGGCAGTGGCATATGTTTGATACCGTTAAGGGTTCAGACTGGCTGGGCGATACGGATGCGATGGAATATTTGGCGCGTGAAGCGCCTGCCGCCGTCTATGAGCTGGAACATTACGGCGTGCCGTTTTCGCGCACCGAAGAAGGCAAGATTTACCAGCGCCCGTTCGGCGGCCACATGCAGAACTATGGTGACGGCCCGCCCGTTCAGCGCACCTGCGCGGCGGCAGACCGTACAGGCCACGCCATTTTGCACACGCTTTATGGCCAG
>JANPBE010000267.1:0-2236 GCA_031430295.1 Phyllobacterium sp. | reverse complement strand
CGATGAAACTTGGCGGTGCACTGCGATAGGCTTCGGCATAGGTGAAAAATCCGATGGCGGTCGAAACACCAAATCCGAGAATTAACAACCAGTCCCACAGCGACGGCGACACCCATGGTCTCGTTAAAAAACCAATACTTGGCGAGGCGGCAGAATAATAAGCTCCCGATCCGAACACCAAGGCCAAACAACAAGCGATAAACAGAAAGCCAAAACCGGCATAAGTGGCCACGATTAGCGGTGAGACAGCCCTATCCAGTCTGCGTGTGAAGAGATTTCCCAGTGAATATAGAAACGTCGCAATCAACGTCAAAATCGAGGCCGGTTCGAAAAGTGCACTCGTCGGCTGAATGGCAAACGCCACCCCGATAAAGCCGAACGCCGCCGCCAGCCAGCGCCAGGATTGCACCTTCTCGCCGACAACAAACCCGGACAAAATCGCCACAATCAGCGGCAGAGCAAAATAGATGGCGGTCGCATCCGCCAGTGTCATGGCAGGCAAACTAAGATAGAAAAAAGCACTGCCGGTACCAAGCAAAAAACTGCGCCACACCAATGCAGATTTGAGCGAACCCCGGTAGGCGCCCACGCCTTCCCGCCACAAAACGACAGCAACCACCAACACAATCGCACAAATGCAACGCAGCGCTTGCAGCTCATGAAACGGGTAGGAACCGCTGAGATACTTCATGAAAACATCTTGCACGCTAGTAAAACCAATGCCCGCACACAGCACCAGTACCGCATAGTTTTTCCGGTCGCTAGCGCTCACTTACCCTTCCAAACCGGATCGCGCTTTTCAGCGAATGCCTTAAAGCCCTCCATATTGTCCTCAGATCCATAGAGCTTATCAACGGTCGTAAACTGGCGCTTCGTCACCTTGTTCATCGCGGTCTGATAGTCCATGCCCTCGGCAGCGCGGGCCACCTCCTTGATCGCAGCAAACACCAGCGGCGGCCCGCTTTCCAAAAGTCTGGCCAGCGCCCAAACACGCTCCATCAGCTTTTCATTGTCCGGCAAAATCTCGTTCACCAGCCCCCAGCGATGCGCCTCTTGAACATCCATCCAACGGCCCGTGAACAGCAAATCCATCGCCACATGGTAGGGAATGCGCTTCGGCAATTTGATTGTTGCCGCATCAGCCAGCGTGCCAGCCTTGATTTCCGGCAGCGCAAAAGAGGAATGCGCCGAAGCCAAAATCATGTCGCATGACAATGCCAATTCAAACCCGCCGCCAACCGCCATGCCGTTCACCGCGCAGATCACCGGCTTGTTCATGTCGCGCAATTCCTGCAAGCCAGCGAACCCGCCAACGCCATAATCGCCATCCACCGCATCGCCGCCCGCCGCTGCCTTCAAGTCCCAGCCAGCGCAGAAAAATTTATCGCCCGCCGTCTGCACAATCGCCACGCGCAATTCCGGATCATCACGAAATGCCCTGAATGTCTCGCCCATCTGACGCGAAGTTTTCAAGTCAATCGCATTGGCCTTTGGCCGGTCCAGCGTGACTTCCAAAATGCCGCCCTCGCGGCGCGTTGTGATAAACTCAGACATTATCAACTCTCCTCATTTCCCCACCCGTACCAGCGCATCGACCGCGATTGCACCAACAGTTTTCACCATCACGGGATTGATCTCGATTTCTTCAATTGTAATGTCAGCCAGCATCAGTTCGCCGAGCTGCACCGCAATATCGGCCACTGCCTTGACATCGGCCTTCGCCTTACCCCGATACCCATCGAGCAACGGCCAAAGCCGCAAGCGCTTCATAGCGCTCAAAATTTCAGACTGACTGACCGGCAAAACCAAGGTCACCGTGTCTGCCAAAACCTCTGCCGTCACGCCGCCCATGCCAATTGTCAGCGTCACGCCATAGACCGGATCACGGCGCAGCCCTATCAACATTTCAGCACCAGAACCCGTCACCATCTCTTCGGCGAGATAGCCAGTCGCGCCCACTATCTCAACCTGACCATCCAGAGACGCAAGCCCAAGCCGCACCGCGCCTGCCTCAGTTTTGTGAGCAAAGCCAAGTCCCTTTAGTGCCAGCGGCGCAACCAAACTTGCCGCCATCACAGCTAACTCGTCCAGCGACTTCGCCGTAAAACCAAGTGGAACCGCAACGCCCGCTTTGGCCAAAAGCGCCTTGCCCTCCGCTTCATCGAGCAACCTAGCATCAGATATCTCAACAGGCCTTACAGGCCGCCATCCAGTCACACCACCAACCGTCTGCGCC
>JANPBE010000266.1:0-2656 GCA_031430295.1 Phyllobacterium sp. | reverse complement strand
TTTGCTTGGTGCGGCCAATCGTGATCCCCGGTCCTTTGCTGCATCGTCGCAGTTCAACCCGGACCGCACGGACCAGAAAAACACGTCCTTTGGTGCGGGCATTCATTTCTGTGTCGGTGCGCCTTTGGCGCGGCTGGAGATGCAGATCGCGATGAAAGTTTTGTTCAATCGTCTGCCGAAATTGCGTCTTGCAGCGCCGCCGCGCTACCGCGACAGCTATCATTTTCATGGGCTGGAATCGCTAAATGTTGCGTGGGATTAGAGCTTGATGACATAGTCTTTGCGAGTCGTTTCAAGTACTTCCCATGTGCCCTTAAAGCCCGGTCTTAGGATAAAACTGTCTCCTGCTTTTACAGTAACCGGCGCTTGTTCTTCTTCCGTCAAAATCGAAACGCCAGACAATATCCGGCAATATTCCCACTCGTCGTAGGCTATGCGCCATTTGCCCGGTGTGGATTGCCAGATGCCGCAATAGAGGCCGTCGCGTTCTTCGACATTCCATGTTGTGAAGACAGGATCGCCGGAGATTAGCTTTTCCGGCGATGGACGGTCAGTTTCGGCGCTCGCAACTTCCGGTGCGAGCGCTATCAGATGGGCTGCGCTCATCAAGCTTTATCTGCCTTTGCCAATGCCTGTTCCAAATCACCGATAATATCATCGACATTTTCGATACCGATGGACAGGCGCACGACATCCGGCCCTGCACCAGCGGCGGTGCGTTGTGCGTCGCTAAGCTGCTTATGCGTGGTGGATGCGGGATGGATAACCAGCGAGCGTGTGTCGCCGATGTTCGCCAAGTGCGAGAACATTTCTAACCCTTGCACAAAGGCAACGCCAGCGTTGTACCCGCCCTTCAAGCCAAAAGTGAACACCGCGCCTGCGCCCTTCGGGCTGTAGCGCTTTTGCAAGGTGTGATATTTGTCGTCTTCCAAACCGGCGTATGAAACCCAACTTACCGAAGGCTGTTTTTGCAGCCACTTGGCAACCTTGATGGCATTGTCGCAATGGCGTTGCATACGCAAAGGCAGTGTCTCAATACCTGTTAAAATCTGAAACGCATTGAACGGCGAAATCGCTGGACCAAGATCGCGCAAGCCAAGCACGCGGCAGGCGATGGCGAAGGCGAAATTGCCGAATGTTTTGTGCAATTCAACACCGGCATATTCCGGCCGAGGCTCTGATAACATTGGATAATTGCCGGATTTTGACCAATCAAACGTGCCGCCATCCACGATGACGCCGCCCATCGAATTGCCATGGCCGCCCATGAATTTTGTGAGCGAATGGATGACGATATCGGCGCCATGCTCAATAGGACGGATAAGGTAGGGCGTGGCCATCGTGTTATCGACAATAAGCGGCAGGCCATGCTTATGGGCAATGTCAGCTATCGCCTCAATATCGGTCACCACACCGCCGGGGTTGGCAAAACTCTCAATGAATATTGCGCGGGTCTTCGGCGTGATGGCTTTTTCAAAGCTGGAAAGATCATCGGGATCAGCCCATTTCACATTCCAGTTGAAGGATTTGAACGAGTTGCCAAATTGGTTGATCGAACCTCCATAGAGCTTTTTGGCAGCGACAAATTCATCACCCGGCTGCATCAACGTATGGAAGGTAATGAGCTGCGCCGAGTGGCCAGATGCGACGGCAAGCGCTGCCGTACCACCTTCCAGTGCAGCGACGCGCTCTTCCAGCACCGCCTGTGTCGGGTTCATAATGCGGGTATAAATATTGCCAAATGCTTGCAGACCAAACAGCGCTGCGGCGTGGTCCACGTCATTGAAAACGAATGCAGTTGTCTGGTAAATCGGCGTGATGCGTGCGCCTGTGGTTGGATCAGGTTTTGCGCCTGCATGGACGGCTAAAGTCTCAATTCCGGGTGTGCGTTTGGCCATATTTTCATCCTCCGATTATGGGTTGTGGTGCTGAGTATTTCATTATTATCCAGCACTGGAAAGGGCATGAATTGGCGCTGCATGGCAACATTTGAAATGGAATTTCCAAAAGTCCATCCGCTTTCAACATTATACTGGAGTGGCAGTTATTCAAACGAGACTGGAAGCGCCGCTCACACGCTGGGTTAACCTCGCCCGCCTTGCGGGAGAGGCAGTCGGCGCATCTCACAGAGAGGGCAACTGCGAAAATCTGGACACGCAAAAGCCCGCCAGTTCCTACCGGAACCAGCGCCACTAAACGCAAATTTTGATAATCCGTCACGAACTGTCCTGCCGCTCACCAGCGTAAAGCGCCAGCAAATGGCATTCGAGCAAAACCTCGTCGATTTCATCCCTATTGCGTCGTCGCGCGGCAGGCGCAGGACCGGGCCGCATGGGAGAATAGCGGTACGGTAAAAGGCAGCATCGCGCTGCTCATACCAGCGGGCGAGGCGCACGGCGTGCTTCGGCAGATTTTCCAACGCCTTCTTCAGCGCCAAAATACGCAAGCCCAGCGAAGCGGCAGAAATCGGCGTCACTTCGGGTCCATCCGAATTTTCACCAGAATAAAACCCGTCCATATCCGGCGCTTCACGCCCGAAAATTTTGAGCGGATCAATCAGATTGAATGCCGGAAGTGCAGGCTCGCCGCACGGGTTTGGCCGCGAAAATATGAGAAATTCCGCCAGCCCGTCGCGCCGTGCCACACGCAGTTTGAA
>JANPBE010000265.1:0-3443 GCA_031430295.1 Phyllobacterium sp. | reverse complement strand
ATGTTCTTGCCGCAATCAAGAGCATTTTCCAGTTTGATGGAACATCAAACGGTTAAGAACAATGCGACCAAGACACTAGCCTTCACAATTTGCCCAGCGCCTTCAATTCGTGCAGCGCGGCGGCATCGCGGGCGGAGACGTCCGGATAGGCAGCGTCTGAGCCCACATCATGGGTATAGCGCCATGAGCGCGCGCATTTGGTGCCTGTGGCGGCGTGCGAAACCACGCCAACACTCTTCAGATCATCCAAACGGAACGCGCCTTCCGGCCCTGTCCCCACTTCGAGCGTGGCATCGGAGGTGATGCAGATTTCGGCCAAGTCCGTTTCGCGCAGCACGGCAAGCGCCGCTTCATCCATCTGAACATAAATGGTAGGCGCGGCTTCCAGCGAGGAACCGATGCGCTTTTGCGCGCGCTCCAGTTCGAGCGCGCCGGTCACTGCACGGCGGACGTTCTTAATGACCACCCACTTTTGCGCCAGCTCGCCATTCTGCCAATCAGCAGCGATAGTCGGGAATTGTTCGAGATGCACGGAAACCTTATCCGGATAACGGTCTCCCCATGCTTCCTCCGTGGTAAACGGCATCAGCGGCGCGGTCCATTTCACCAGACAATCGAATATATGGCGCACCACTTCTAGCGAGGCTTTACGCTTGGCGCTCGACGGCGCTTCGCAATAAAGCGCGTCTTTGCGGATGTCGAAATAGAAGGCCGAAAGCTCCACCACCATGAAATCCATCAGGGCTTTGGTCACCTTGCGGAACTCAAAAGCGTCATAGCCCTTGCGCACCACTTCATCGAGTTCAGACAAGCGGTGCAGCATATATTGCTCCAACTCCGGCATGTCCTTCACGGGCGTCACCGTGCCTTCATCATGGGCCAGCGTGCCCAGCATCCAGCGCATGGTGTTGCGATATTTGCGATAGGCATCCACTGCCGTTTTCAAGATTTCCGGCCCGATGCGCAGGTCTTCAGAATAGTCGGACGTAGCCACCCACAGGCGCAAAATATCCGCGCCGGAGGTTTTGATAACGTCTTGCGGCGCCACAACATTGCCCAAAGACTTGGACATTTTCTTGCCGTCCTCGGCCATCACGAAGCCATGCGTCAGCACGGCATCATAAGGCGCGCGGCCGCGTGTGCCGCAGCTTTCCAAGAGCGAGGAATGGAACCAACCGCGATGCTGGTCGGAGCCTTCGAGATATAAATCCGCTGGCCATTTCAAATCCGGCCGTTCTTCCAAGCAGAAAGCGTGCGTGCAGCCACTATCAAACCAGACATCGAGAATATCTTTGATTTGGTCCCACTCATCGAGATTATCGACGAAACCGCCGAGGAAACGCGCCTTTGCGCCGTCCTTATACCAAGCGTCCGCGCCCTCAACGGCGAATGCCGCCATGATGCGGTCTGCCAGTTTTTGGCTGGCATTAAAGCTTTCGCCGGGGATAACCTGTCCGGTTTCCTTGTGACGGAACACCGAAATCGGCACGCCCCACGCGCGCTGGCGCGACAACACCCAGTCGGGACGTCCAGCGATCATCGCGTTCAGCCGCGTCTTGCCGCCTGCGGGCACAAAGCGCGTGGCCTCGATGGCGGCTAGCGAGGTGGAGCGCAAGGTGCGGCCTTCAGCCTTCCCCCTTGCGGGGAAGGTGTCGGCAGAGCCGACGGATGGGGGTGGCGATGAAGATGCGATGGCGGAAAACGAAGCATTGCGGTCAGCGTCTGCGGACCATGCACTTCCCGCACCACCCCCATCCGTCGCCTGCGGCGACACCTTCCCCGCAAGGGGGAAGGCTACCGTCAACTCTTTATCCATATGCACAAACCATTGCGGCGTGTTGCGGAAAATCACCGGCTTTTTCGAGCGCCATGAATGCGGATATTCATGCTTCACGCGGCCACGGGCGAAGAGATTGTTGGCGGCAATCAGCGCTTTGAACACGGCTTCGTTGGCATCGCCCTTTTTGCCATTGTCGTCGATGACCCGCGCAGGCCCGCCCTCGCGGTCCGGCCCGAAGCCCGGCGCATCCTTGGTGTAATAACCCGCATCATCCACCGGAAACGGAATGACTGATGAAATGCCGCGCGCTTCCAGTTTGCTGGCATTTTGGGTCCAAATGTCAAAGTCCTCTCGGCCATGGGAAGGCGCTGTATGGACGAAGCCAGTACCTGCGTCATCGGTGACGTGCTCGCCGTCTAGAAGGGGGACATCGAAAGTGTAGCCGAGGTCGCGGAGCGGGTGGGCGCAAGTGATTGCAGCAAGCTCACCACTTTTTACACCTCGGATGAGGTTAAGCGCGATCTTCGCTTTTTCAGCGCAGCTATCGGCAAGTGACGTTGCAAATATCAAGCGCTCACCCGGCTGAGGACCAAAGGTGTTTTGCGCTGAAGCTACTTCATAGAGACCGTAGGAGACCTTGGAAGAGTAGGAGATTGCGCGGTTACCAGGCATCGTCCACGGAGTCGTTGTCCAAATTACAATGGAAGCATCGGCAAAGTCAGGAAAGACTTGGTTGTTGGGCACAGATTGCAATGGCCCACCATTATCGATTTCATAAAATTCAATTTCGTCAGTTTTGATCGGAAACTTCACCCAAACCGTGTCGCTCTCATAAATCTCATACTCAACCTCAGCCTCAGCCAGCGCTGTCCTCTCCACCACGCTCCACATC
Source organism: Phyllobacterium sp. (assembly GCA_031430295.1). Classification (GTDB taxonomy): domain Bacteria; phylum Pseudomonadota; class Alphaproteobacteria; order Rhizobiales; family Rhizobiaceae; genus JANMEX01. The sequence continues at coordinate 771 of JANPBE010000265.1, read as the reverse complement.
ACAGGCTTAGACCCGCGATACAATTGGCCGGTCATGGCGAACTTCATCAGCTCGCCCGCAATCTTGGACTCGGCCTTGAAATTCATGGTCAAATAGGGGTCTTTGAAATCGCCTGTCACGCCAAGGCGCTCGAACTCAGCGGACTGCACGCCCACCCAATGGGTGGCAAACTCGCGGCATTCCTTGCGGAATTCATTGATTTCGATTTCGTTCTTGTCTTTGCCCTTGGCGCGGTATTGCTCTTCGATTTTCCACTCAATCGGCAGACCGTGGCAATCCCAACCGGGCACATAATTTGAGTCATACCCGCGCATTTGGAACGAGCGGGTGATGACGTCTTTCAGGATTTTGTTTAAGGCATGGCCGATGTGCAAATTTCCATTGGCATAGGGAGGGCCATCATGCAGCACATATTTTGGCCGCCCCGCCGCGTCTTCGCGCAGGCGTTTATACAGGTCCATCTCGTGCCAGCGCTCGATGATCTTGGGTTCATTTTCCGGCAGGCCCGCACGCATCGGGAAATTGGTAACGGGCAGATTGAGCGTCTTTGAATAGTCGATTGGTTCGGACATTATTATTTCCAATTAAATTGGTTTTGGGGCCACGCGGTTTTGCGCGGCAAATCAGATTTTAGCTTTTGAGAGGTTTGCGCCACAAAGGCAAGTTCCCGGACGTCGCGGGTTAGCGCGAAGACGGGCGAATAATTCGAGAAATTATTTTGAACAGCTGGTTCATGGCTGCTCAATAGCCGATACCGCGCAGCGACTAAAG